>JACONG010000011.1 GCA_014323865.1 Rhodospirillales bacterium
CAGCAGGGACCCGAACCCCTTGTAGTGCCGCACTATGCAGGTTTTCGAAATGCAACGATCCAGACGAGCACATATAACAAACAAGCCAGCAAGCTTGCTTCGATAAGTAATGCTGTCTTTCTGGGCCCTGCTCTTTCCAACCCGTCTTCCCTCCGGAGCGCTGGGAAAGGCCTCCTGACGGGATATTTGAGGACTGAGTTCTATGGCTCATCAAGAATCATGGGCCGTCTTGCAGTCACCGCCGATTTCAGTGACGGTAGGGTCAAGACATTTGCAAGCAATTTTCGTCGGTTTGACACTGCCGACGATCCGAGCCCGAGCGGTGGCTGGAATAGCCGTGGCAGGGTTTTGGGGACTCTTTCCGGTAGCGGAACGATCACCACAACAGCATTTGCAAGCACTCTGGATGGCAGGATCAATGACGGTGTCAATGGTGACATAGACGTCGATGCCGATATGCAGGGCGAGGTTTTTGCTGGCCGTGGGAAGAAGTTGACGGTATACGGCACTAGTATTACAGGGACCTATACGATTGCGGCCTCGAACAACCTTCGAGGCAGCGGAACAGCATCAAGCCGCCAAACCGTCACCATCACCGACCCAGGTAGCACTACACCGACAGATATCAATGGTGATTTTTACCTCAGCGATGACAAAAACGGTCAAAGAATCGCTCTTCGCCTGAACCCGGGGGGTAGCGGTGTAACAATCAGACCGCTCAGACATCTCCGGGAAACCGATAATATGAACTTTATCGCTGCAGCTGCCGAAACCGGCCTTCTCGAAGCCCCGGATTCTCTCCCGGCGGGGAGCGGCACCTTGTCGGGATATGTCCGGGCTGACAATCTTTACAACAATCGTCGTCTCATCGGCAGTCTCACAATCAATGCCGATTTCGATGCCGGTACGGTCAGCGCACGGGCCCAGGATTTCTCAGACTTTCGCGGCAATAGGTTTCCCACTTCTTCTTTGGGGGACTCAGGGACGACCCTTACGGGTACCGGAACGATCACTGCGACCGAGATGACCAGCACCCTGAGCGGTACCCTTGCCCCGAGGGTTACTGTTTCCACTGAGCGTACCGGAGTCAGCGGGACAATTGCAGGGAAGGTGTACGATCACGAGGGGTCGTTGCTGGTACACGGAGACCTGACAGGAACCGTTACTGTGGGCCGGAACCCTGCCGCTGATATCGAAGGTGGAGCGTTTTACGCTGTCCAACAACCTGCCCCGACCCAGAACTGAAGACAGAATCAGGGTTTCAGGCGGCCACGCCGCCTGAAACCTTCTGTCTCTTCCCGACCGCCTCCCGAAAGGGCAGGTTGTTCCGTAATTCGCCGAAGATTCCCGGTTCGCCGGCAACCGCTGTGGTCATCGCCGTCACGCCCTCGCCATCTGTTCACCGCACATCTGTTCACCGCACATCTGCCAGACCCGCTTCCTCCTTGCAATTCCCCGGCCTTGGCATCACATAGGCTCCAGCAGGTTTCCGCCCCCCCCCCGCGAAACGCGGGAAACTGGCTGAAAGCTGGGCGCGGTGCCCCGTGCGTGCTGATCAGACCCAGGGCCTGCTGGCTATCGGCATTTTCATCCTTTTCGAACCGTGCGCAGGCCTGGCCTGGATATGTCCGGATGGCGTCGGTTGCGCGACAGGTTTGAGGAGTACTGGATGTCGAAAGAGGATCTGATCGAAGCGGAAGGCGTCGTCACCGAGGTGTTGCCCGACGCCCATTTCCGGGTGGAACTCGACAACGGCCATGAGGTCATGGCCTACACTTCCGGCCGCATGAGAAAGGCGCGCATCCGCGTGCTGACCGGCGACCGGGTCACCGTGGAAATGACACCCTACGATCTGACCAGGGCGCGGATCAACTTCCGCCACAAGGACGAGAACTCCGCACCACGGCCCGGCGGCACAGGCCGCCGTCCCCCGCGTGGCCGTCGCCGCTGACACCCGCGACAGCGTAAGGAGACAACTGAAAACAGGCACCGGCCGGACCGCGGGTCCGCTCGCCGGCGCTGACAGGATTCCATTCGATGACAACGACGATGACAACGATGTTTGCCGAACTCGGCCTCATCGCGCCGCTTTGCCGTGCGCTGGCCGACGAAGGTTATACCGAGCCCACGCCGATTCAGCGTCGGGCCATTCCCACGCTGCTTCAGGGCGGCGATCTCCTGGGCATTGCCCAGACCGGCACCGGCAAGACGGCGGCCTTCGCGCTGCCGGCTCTGCAGTGGCTGTCGGAGGCCGAAGGCCGGCCGGCGCCGAAGACGGCGTCCGTGCTGGTGCTGACGCCGACCCGCGAGCTCGCGATCCAGATCGACGAAAGCTTCCAGACCTATGGTCGCCACCTGAAACTCTCCTGCGTCACCATCTTCGGTGGCGTGAATCAGAACCCGCAGGTCAACAGGCTGCGCCAGGGCACCGATATCCTCGTTGCCACACCGGGCCGTCTGCTCGACCTGATGGCGCAGGGGCATATCCGGCCCGATGCCGTCGAGACCTTCGTGCTCGACGAAGCCGACCGCATGCTCGACATGGGGTTCATCCATGACGTGAAGCGGATCATCGCCAGGCTGCCGGAGGATCGGCAGACCGTGATGTTCTCGGCCACGATGCCCGGGGAGGTGTCGAAGCTCGCCGCCTCGATCCTCAGGAAGCACGAGCGGGTCGAAGTGACGCCGCAGGCAACCACGGTGGAGCGCATCGAACAGAGTGTTCTGTTCGTCGACAGGCGCGACAAGATCGAGTTGCTCCACGATCTCCTGACCGAGCCCGATGTGAACCGCGCGATCGTCTTCGCGCGCACCAGGCACGGCGCCAACAGGATCGTGCGCATCCTCGACAAGTTCGGCGTGTCAGCCGATGCGATTCACGGCAACAAGTCGCAATCCGCTCGGCAGCGTGCGCTCAAGGACTTCCGCGACGGCAAGGTCAACGCGCTGGTCGCGACCGACATCGCCGCCCGCGGTATCGACATCGACGATGTAAGCCACATCATCAACTTCGATCTGCCGAACGAGCCGGAGAGCTACGTCCACCGCATCGGACGCACGGCGCGCGCCGGTGCGCAAGGCAAGGCGCTGTCGTTCTGCAGTGGCGACGAGCTCGCCTGTTTGCGTGACATCGAGCGCACCACGCGCCGGCAGATCGCGGTCGATGCCGATCACAGGTTCCACGCCGAAGCGATCGCCCTGCTGCACGAGAGCGGCAACATCCCGAAGACGCCGAAGCAGAACCGGGGCCAGCGCGCGGGTGGTCAGCGTTCGGGCGGTCAACGCACTGACGGTCAGTGTCTGGCCGGCAAGCGATCGGGCCGCAAGCCCCGCAGCGGTGGCGGCAGGTCGCATCGCGGCAGGGGCGCGCAGCGCAAGGCGTCGTAGCGTCGGTCAGAGCATATCCCGTTCGGATTGAATCCATCTGAACGGGTGACGATGCTCCGGGTCTTCGGATGCAGAGCGGATTCACGCACTCGGTTGCACGCACTCGGTTGGAAGCCGGGGCCGACGGCAAGCGGTGCCGGGCGATGCGGTCGGAACGGATGGCGACGTCGCGGGCGGATATGTCACGGGCGGATATGTTGTGGGCGAGCATGTCGTGGGCGAACATGATGCGTCCCGGACGATGGCCTCAGCGCCCGATCATCCGGCTGCTGTACCAGAACGCGAAATTGGCGATGCTGGGCTCGAGCTCGCTGAAGCGGCCCTGACGTGCGGCGGGCGACGTCATGCCGGCCTGCTGTCGCTCCAGCATCTTGCGGTCTTCCTCAAGCGCATCGTCCATGCGTTCGTAGTAATGCGCCGCCCTGGTCTCGAAGCCGTCGCTCCCGACCGTCCCGGTCGGGAAGCAGACCGACATGGTGACCGCGCAGCGGTCGGCCGCGATCGGGCGGGCTTCGTAGACCCACATGGCCTCGCTGCCCGCCGCGAAGGTCATCGACGGGAAGGCCCAGGTGTAGCGCGTGCCCTGGCTGTTGCGGCCTTCGAGCCCCGGCATCGCGGGCAGGCTGTGCTCCTGCTCGTCGTCTTTAAGTCCGCCGGTGCCCTCGGTCAGGCCGAACTGGGTCGTGAAGGCACCCTCGACCGCGTCGGCCGCATCGGGCTCACCGTAGATGTCGCCGAATGTTCCGCCATGCACATAGGGCAGGTGGTAGTACTCGTTGAAGACCTCGAGGAAGAGCTTCCAGTTGCAGCCGACCTCGAGCTCGCGGCGCCGCGTGGTAATGAGTGCGCCGAGCGGCCAGGGGCTGTGCATGGCTTCGAAGTTGCCGAGCCAGACGTCGATGCCGGGTGTCGCTTCGCCAAGGCAGAGGAAGGCAAAGCCGGCGCGCTCCTCGACCCGGTAGGGCAGAAGACCATGCCCGGCGTTGTCGAAATCCGTGGCGTGTCTCATGCGCGGTGCGCCACGCAGCGCGCCGTCGAGACCGTAGGTCCATGCGTGAAACGGACAGGTGATGCGTGCGGCGTTGCCGCAGCCTTCGAGCAGCTTCGTGCCGCGATGGCGGCAGGTGTTGGCGAAGGCGCGCAGGGTGCTCTCCCTGTCGCGCAACACGACGACCGGAACGCCGCCGACCTCCAGCGCCTGGTAGTCGCCGGGCACCTGCCAGCGGTCGGCGCGGCCGATCCCGACCCAGCTCTTGCGGAAGATCGCCGACTGCTCGGCAGTCAGGACCTCGGCGTCGACGTAACACGACGGCGGCAGGGTCGGTGAGGCCGGGAACGGCGGTGCGACGCGGCCGAGGTCATCGAGAAGCGTTTGCGCGAGAGCGGACATGGCACACCTTGCTGATTTCGCCGCACCCTGCCCGATCAGGGACGTCGGACGCAATTGTCTCCTTGCGCCACACCCCGCCTTCGGATTGAGTGCGCCGCACCAGACCGGACCTGCCAGTCATGAAGATCGCCGACGTCACCACCTTTGTGGTGGGCAACCCGCCGCCGCACTTCGGCGGCAACTACTTCGTCTTTGTCAAGCTCACCACCGACAACGGTATCGTCGGCTATGGCGAGGTCTACACCGCGACCTTCTCGCCCCATGTCGTGGCTGCCATGACCGAGGACATCGCCCGGCGCCATGTGATCGGCATGGACCCGTTCCACATCGAAACAATGTGGCGGCGCATGTACGGGTCCGGCTTCAGCCTGCGTCCCGAACTGTCGCTGGTGGCCGTCATGTCGGGTCTGGAAATGGCGTGCTGGGACATCGTGGGCAAGGCGGTTGACAAGCCGGTCCACGAGCTGCTTGGCGGCAAGGTGCACGAGAGGATCCGGAGCTACACCTACATCTATCCCGAAGAGGGTGACGCGACCGACGTCTATGCCGATCCCGATCTCGCCGCGGAACGGGCTGCGCGCTACGTCAGCGAGGGTTTCACCGGCGTGAAGTTCGATCCCGCCGGTCCCTACAGCGCATTCGACCCGCGCCAGCCCTCGCAGGAGCGCATGGCGCTCTCCGAGCTCTTCGTGAAGAGGCTTCGCGAGGCCGTCGGGACCGGGGCCGATCTCCTGTTCGGCACGCACGGCCAGTTCACCCCCTCGGGCGCGATCCGCATGGCGCGCAGGCTTGAGCCTTACGACCCCCTGTGGTTCGAGGAGCCGACACCGCCCGAGCGGCCCGAGGAGATGGCCAGGGTGGCGCGTTCCACGACCGTGCCGATCGCGACCGGCGAGCGCCTGGCCACGAAGTACGAGTTCGCGCGTGTGCTTGAGCACGGTGCGGCCTCGATCCTGCAGATGGCGCTGGGCCGCGTCGGCGGCCTGCTCGAGGGCAAGAAGATCGCCGGCATGGCCGAGGCCTACTACGCCCAGATCGCGCCACACCTCTATTGCGGTCCGATCGAGGGCGCGGCGAACGCGGCGCTTGCCGCCTGCACGCCGAACTTCCTGATCCTTGAGAGCATCTATCGCTGGGGCGGCTTCCACGCCGAGATCCTGAAGACGCCGATGCGCTGGGAGGAGGGGTTCGTCATCCCCTCGACCGAACCGGGCCTGGGCGTCGAACTCGACGAGGAGGTTGCGCTGGCCAACCCCTACGAGGGCACGGCCCTGCATCTCGAGATGATGGAAGAACCGGCCACGCTTCTGTGACCTTCCGGGCCGACATCGATGCGCTCGACCGGGACGACCCGCTCTAGCGCATCACGAACGGGTCCCCCATCGGTGCGTCCGACGTGTTGATCCAGACGGTCTTGGGCCGCGTGTAGTCGTAGATCGCCTGGGCACCGGACTCGCGACCGAAGCCGGAATCCTTGAAGCCGCCGAACTCGGCGATGGGCGAGACGACCCGGTAGGTGTTGATCCAGACGATGCCGGCGCGGATTTGTTTCTGCACGCGCAGGGCGCGGCCGATATCCCTGGTGAAGATGCCTGAGGCCAGGCCGTACCTCGTGTCGTTGGCCTTAGCGATCACCTCGTCCTCGTCCCTGAAGCGCAGCACGCTCAGAACAGGTCCGAACATCTCGGAATCGACGATCTCCATGGTCTGATCGGGACACTCCACGATCGTCGGTTCATAGAACCATCCGGCGTTCAGGGCGGCGTTCAGGTGAGACGGCGGCTTGCCGCCGTGGTGCACCGTGCCGCCCTCCTCGATCGCCCTAGCGACCTGGGTCTTGCAGGTGTTGAGCTGCCCCGGGGTGCAGAGCGGACCCATCTGGGTTTCCTCGGCCAGGGGATCGCCGATCACGATCTTCCCGGCGCGGTTCGTGATGTCGGCCAGGAAGCTGTCGTGAATCGTCTCGTGCAGATAGATGCGGCTGCCCGCCACGCAGCTCTGGCCCGATGCGCCGAAGATGCTCGCCATCGCGCCGTTCACCGCACTTTCGAGGTCGGCATCCTCGAACACGACAACCGGCGACTTGCCGCCGAGTTCCAGCGAAACCTCGGCAAAGTTCTCGGCCGAGTTGCGGACGATATGGCGCGCCGTTCCGGGGCCGCCGGTGAAGCTGATGCGCGCAACCAGGGGATGGGTCGTGAGGCTCCGGCCGCAGGGTTCGCCGAAGCCCGTGACGATGTTGACGACGCCGGGCGGGAAGCCGGCCTGCTCGATCAGTTCGCCGAACTCCAGCATGGCGGCCGAGGCATGTTCGCTCGCTTTCAGCACCACCGTGTTGCCCGCCGCCAGCGCCGGCCCGATCTTCACGGCCACCAGAAAGAGCTGGCTGTTCCACGGCACGACCGCCGCGATCACGCCGAGCGGTTCGCGGGTCGTCAGCGTCATCATGTCGGGCTTGTCGATCGGCAGGGTCTCGCCTGTCACCTTGTCAGCGAGCCCGGCATGGAAATGGAAGAACTCGGCGATATACGTCGCCTGCCAGCGGGTCTCCCTGAACATCTTGCCGGTGTCGATGCATTCGGTGCGGCCCAGGTCTTCGGACTTGTCGGCAAGCAGGTCGCCCAGGTTGCGCAGCAGCTTGCCGCGGCCTGTCGGCAGCATGGTGGCCCATGCGCCCTCGCTGAAGGCGCGGTGGGCGGCGCGCACGGCGCGATCGACGTCCTCATCGGTCGCGGCCGGGATCTCGGCCCAGGGCTGACCTGTCGTCGGATTGATGCTTTCGAAGGTCTGGCCGTCGCCCGAGGCGACCCATTCCCCGTCGATCAGCATCCTGTAGCTCTTCAGATCCGACATCGCAGCTCCGACATGGTCGCCTCCCGTCCGTCCGTTCTTGCGTGGCTGCATTCAACGGGCCTTGTTCCCGAAACGCAACCGGTCACGGTGTCGCCCGACGCAGCGCCGGGGGCGCTGTGCCCATCGGCCGATGCGATCGACGGCAGCCACGAAACGCCCGCGGCCTTCGATATGTCGCCGCTGGAGGCGGTCCGGGCAAGCTACACGCCGGTTCGCCCGATCTGACCGGCCTGCTCGACGAGCCAGGAGCGGAACGCCTCGGCAGCCGGTGAGAGCTCGAGGCCCGGTATGGTGACAAGGTGCACCGCATGGCCCCTGGTCAGTGCCGGCCCGACCGGGCGGATCAACCGGCCGCGTTCGAACTGGCTGTCGACGATGCGCGAAAAGCCGAGGGCCACGCCCTGGCCGTCCAGCGTGGCCTGGATGACATTGGCGTAGGAATCGAAGCCCAGAATGTTGGTTGCCCGCGTCGTCGCCACTCCGGCGCCCTGCAGCCACCAGGTCCAGTCCTCGCCGGCATGGGTCGGTCCGTCGAGATTGAGCAGGGTGTGATCGAGCAGGTCTCCGGGTTCGGCGATCGGTCCGTGCTCGGCGAGGTAGTCCGGCGTGCAGACGGGGAACGTCTCGGTGGCAAACAGTTCGGCTGTGTCCTGGCCCTGCCAGTCGCCGTCGCCGTAACGCAGGCCGAGGTCGATCCCCTCGCGCCGCATGTCGAGCGGAATGTCCGACGCGCGCAGGCGGATCCCGATGTCGGGATGGCGCGTGCGGAAGTTCGGCAAGCGGGGCGTGAGCCAGAAGGATGCGATGGCAATCGTTGCCATTGCCGTCACGCGCGTCGTGGCACCGCCCTCGCGCAATCCGTCGCTGGCGCGTGCGAGCGCATCCAGGCTCGACGCCACGACGCTTCGGAAGCGTTCGCCTTCGGCGGTCAGTTCGACCGCACGGTGAACCCGCAGGAGCAACGTCACGCCGAGATGGTCCTCAAGGCCGTGAATCTGCCGGCTGACCGCTTCCCGCGTGACCCGAAGTTCCTCGGCGGCGCGGGTAATGCTGCCATGGCGCGCCACGGCCTCGAAGGCGACGAGGCTGTTGAGCGGGGGCAGGCGCTGCCTTAAGTTTGCCATGACCGAACAGTTACGCGAGACAGTCACGCGAGGACAACCGCGCCGCAAGGATTTCCCGGCGACTGCGGTCTGGCGCGGCTCCGTCGCAACGCACATCCAACGACAGGTTCAGCCATGGCGCGCAAGGCTCCCCGGGACGTCTCAACCATCGCCTGCCTGGGCGCCGGCCCGATCGGCGGCGGCTGGGCCGCCCACTTCCTCGCCCGGGGTTACGATGTGACCGCGTGGGTTCACGATGCCGCCGAGGAACCGAAACTGCGCGGCCTCATCGATGCCGCCTGGGAAGCGCTGACCGAGCTGGGCCTGGCCGATGGCGCTTCGCGCGACCGCCTCGCTGTCACGACCGATATGGCTGCGGCCGTGGCCGATGCCGACTTCGTGCAGGAGAGCGTGCCGGAGAACATCGACCTCAAGCAGAGCGTCTATGCCAGGCTTGGCAAACTGGTGCCCGATGATGTCGTGATCAGCTCCTCGACATCGGGTCTCTCGATCACCGACATCCAGGCGAAATGCGCCACGCCCGAGCGCACGGTCACGGGCCATCCCTTCAATCCGCCCTATCTCATGCCGCTGGTCGAAATCGTCGGCGGTGCCAGGACCGATCCCGATGCCGTGCAGTGGACGGGCGTCTTCTTCAGGCACGCCGGCAAGGCACCGCTCGTGATGGACAGGGAGGTGCCCGGCTTCGTCGCCACACGCCTCCAGGAGGCGATCTGGCGCGAGGCGCTCCACATGGTCAACGAGGGTGAGGCGACGGTCGAGCAGATCGACATCGCTGTCACCAACGGTCCCGGTCCACGCTGGGCGCTGATGGGCCCGTGCATGGTCTACCATGTCGGCGGTGGCGAGGGCGGCATGCGATACTGCCTGGAGCAGTTCGGGCCGGCCCTGAAGTTTCCCTGGACCCGGCTCATCGCCCCTGAACTGACGGACGAGCTGACCGCGAAGATGGTGCAGGGTAGCGAGGAGGCCGCCGAGGGTGAGGACTTCCCGACGCTCACGCGCAGGATGAACGACGGTCTGGTGAAAGTCCTCAAGGCGCGCCGCGATGCAGGCTTCTGACCTGATCGCCGGGGTCTCCCCCTTGCAGACGGCAGGATCGCACCCGAGGACATCGGGACGGAGGACATCGGGACGATTTCGGGCGCTGTAAAAAAAGGGCTTGACACCGACTTGATGTGCTCTAGGCTTCGGGATGCATGCAAGGCGTGCGACAACCCGACCACGAGAAACGCGACCACGAGAAAGAGGAAATCAGCCATGACCATGTCCACCATGACCAGATCCACGATGAACAAACTGTCAAGCGTTCTTGCAGCTGTGCTCCTGATTGCAGGGGTTGCCGCCCACGCCGATTCCGGTGAGGCCACGATTCTCGCCAGTGCGCCCGGAGCTACAGGCCAGCAGGGTAACCAAGTCCGCTTTGAAGTCCAGCACTATGCAGGTTTTCGGAATGCAATGATCCGGACGGACACATATAGAAACCAAACCAGCAAGTTAAATTCGATTCAAATTAGTGCCCTGACGCTCGATGTTTTCAACCCGTCTTCCCTCCGGAGCGCTGGGAAAGGCCTCCTGACGGGATATGTAAGGGCTCGATTCTATGGCTCATCAATAATCATGGGCCGTCTTGCAGTCACCGCCGACTTCAGTGACGGTACGGTGACGACATTTGCAAGCAATTTTCGTCGGTTTGACACTGCCACCGAGCCGAGCCCGAGCGGTGGCTGGAATACCCGTGGCAGGGTTTATGGGACTCTTTCCGGTACCGGAACGATCACCACAGCACAACTTCAAAGCACTCTGGATGGCAGGATCAATGACGGTGTCAATGGCGACATAGACGTCGATGCCGATATGACGGGCAATGTTTACGTTGGCCGTGGGACGAAGTTGACGGTATATGGGGGTGCCACAGGGACCTATACGATTGCGGCCTCGAACAACCTTCGAGGCAGCGGAACAGCATCAAGCCGCCAAACCGTCACCGTCACCGACCCGGGTATGACTGCTGCGACAAGTATCGATGGCGCTGATTTTTACCTCAGCGATGACAAAAACGGTCAAAGAATCGCTCTTCGCCTGAACCCGCGGGGTAGCGGTGTAACAATCAGACCGCTCAGACATCTCCGGGAAACCGATAATATGAACTTTATCGCTGCAGCTGCCGAAACCGGCCTTCTCGAAGCCCCGGATTCTCTCCCGGCGGGGAGCGGCACCTTGTCGGGATATGTCCGGGCTGACAATCTTTACAACAATCGTCGTCTCATCGGCAGTCTCACAATCAATGCCGATTTCGATGCCGGTACGGTCAGCGCACGGGCCTAGGATTTCTCAGACTTTCGCGGCAATAGATTTCTCGCTGCTGTTGGTGAAGGGGGAATCCTTCAGGGTACCGGAACGATCACTGCGACCGACATGACCAGCACCCTGAGCGGTACCCTTTTCCCGAGGAGTTTTGTTTCCAATGAGCGTACCGGAGTCAGCGGGACAATTGCAGGTAACGTGTACGATCACGATGGGTCGTTGCTGGTACACGGAGACCTGACAGGAACCGTTACTGTGGGCTCACAAGCTGGCGCTCCTATCGAAGGTGGAGCGTTTTACGCTGTCCAACAACCTGCCCCGACCCAGAACTGAAGACAGAATCAGGATTTCAGGCGGCCACGCCGCCTGAAACCTTCTGTTTCTTCCCGACATGGGGAGCTGATATCAGGATCCCGGGCGGCAAGATCCCCAGAATCGCCGCCCGGGATCTTCTGTCTCTTCCTGACCGCCTCCCGAAAGGGCAGGTTGTTCCGCAAGTTGTTCCGTAATCGGCGAACACCATCCATGCCCACCCGTCGAGACCACGAGCGAGGCCCCGGGTTCGCATATGTCAGTCGCATATGTCACCTGGATATCGGTCAGGACC
>JACONG010000012.1 GCA_014323865.1 Rhodospirillales bacterium
CGTGGTGCCCGGGATCGCCGCCCTGATCGCTGCCGCCAACAGCCGTGCCGTCCCGGTCGTGATCGTGACAAACCAGTCGGGCGTGGGGCGCGGTCTCTATGGCTGGTCCGACTTCAACGCCGTCCAGTCTGAGATCGCAAGGCATCTCGCCAACATGCATGCGCGGTGGGATGCGGTCTTCGCATCGCCGTTCCCGCCCGGAAACTGGCCCATGCGCAAGCCACATCCCGGCATGCTGCTCGCCGGCGCCGAAGCCTTCGATCTCGACCTCGAGCGTTCGTGGATCCTGGGCGATCGCGCCACCGACATGGAAGCCGGACAGCGCGCCGGGATCGAGGGCGGTCTCTTCGTGGGCAACGGCTACGACGACGACGAAATCATGAACGCCCTGGCGCATGCAAGCGACAGCTATGCGGTGCGCCCCATCGCCAAACCCCATCAAGCCCTCATGCACCTGCCATTCCTGAAAAACGCTTGAATCAACTGCAACGCAGCGCTAAGCGGGCGCAACGTTCGGAGTGTTCATGGACCTTGCTCATTTTTACAAAGCCGAGTTCGACCAGCACGAGACAGCCGTCTCCGCAACGCGCGCCACGCTAAAAGAACCGTTCGCCCGGCTGGTCGACACCTGCAAACAGCGGGTGACGCTTGCGCTCAAGAACTCCGAACATTCAAATCTCCTGCCTCTTCGAATTTCGGATTTTCATGAGATGACGGGTCGCGGGCTTTTGTCTCACATGTCAAGTTCCGCCGGGTTTTTCCGGTCTTCCGCTTACGCCCCACCATGTTTGGCGTTTCAAACCGCCTGCCCTCCAGGATTTCGGGAATGGGCAGCATCTGCATCCTCGGGTGGGATTTCCTCATCACTATCAGGTAGCCCGCACTCGCCATTTCGTGTGCGAAGTTCTAGTGTTTGCAGCTAACGGGCTCGTCCATCAACCTATTGATTGCTTAATCTTTCAACTGTGGGACGAACGCAGCATTTGTGCACTACAGCCACGTCACCGATCATCGTCAAGACCATGTCTCCACGCTGGGAACCAGCCTGGCCACGTTGTCGTCTTGCACACAATATGAGGAGGTAATCAGCCGCGTTATTGCGGACGGGTCGTCGATGCGGCCGGCAGCTTGAAGGCCTGATCGATCGCTCGCTGCACAAGGTGACGAACATAATGGGAGGCAAAGGCCTCGTTCACGGGCCCCGGCGGTTCATAGATCGGCGTGCGGTTCAGCGCGGACATCGGCAGCCCTCCATCAGCCATCGGTGGTGACCGCATCGGGCAGAACGAAAATCTGGCCGGGATAGATGAGATCAGGATCGGCGATCTGGTTGCGGTTGGCTTCGAAGATCTGGGTGTAGTGCATGCCGCCGCCGTAGACCTGACGCGCGATGAGCCAGAGATTGTTGCCAGGCTGGATCACGACCAGCAGGGCATCCGTGGTCGGCATGGTCAACGGCGCCTGCTGGAACGTGGTCGCAAGCCGCGCCACGACATCCCCACTCTCGTTAACCTCGTCGACCCTGAGGTCGTACTGGCCCTCTTCGAGCGGATCGCCGAGGGTGAGCCGCCAGTTGCCCTCCTCGTCGGCCACGGCCTCGCCCGCCGCCTTGCCGTCCAGATAGGGCACCACGGTGCTGCCGGGCTCAGCCTGACCCGATAGGGACACCGTGCCTTCCTCGTCGTAGCTCAAGCTCTTCAGCGTCAGATCGCCGCCGCCCGAGAGGCCAACGCCGCTGCCAGGCGCCTGCAGCACTTCGACATCGCCTTCGCCCTCTCGGGGAACGATCACGGCAAGCACCTCGGCGCTGCTGGCGGATTCGATCGACGCAACGATGTCATCGGCTGTCGTCTCAGCCATGGCCACGACGTCGGAGCCGTCCGTAACCGCGGCAACGTCCGCCGCCTCCGGCACCGACATCACTATGATCTCGGTGGATTCGACCGTGCCGCCGCCCCCATCGTTGGCCTCGAGCCAGATTTCGTGGGCGCCGGGCTCCAATGGTTCATCAATGATGACAACCCACTCGCCACGGTCATCGGCCTGGGCGGTGCCAATCACGCCGGCGGCGGTCATCACCGCGACATCGGCGCCCGGCTCGGCCGTTCCGGCTATGACGGCATCGCCACTCGGCTCGACACGCACGATATCGAAGCCGGGCACAATCTCGTCGGGGGCCGCCACGGGTTCGGCGTCGTCAGCCACCGTTTCGTCCGCGGTTTCGGCTTCCGTCGTCTCGGAGTTGGCCGTCTTGGAGTTGGCCGCGCTACTGCTCGACGACGAGCTGGCGCTGCCGGTCGACGTCGGCGCATCGTCGTCGCCCATCATCGCGATGACGATCACTATCAGAACCGCAAAGACGGCAAGTGCCGCAAGACCCTGCTTCACGTCGTATGTCCCAGTGCCACCTTGGTGCGCATTCTAGCACGATTGCGGAGCATCAGGGAGAGCCCCATCCACGCCGTGCGGGCGTTCTTGGAGCAGATCAACCGCGATTTCAGCACCGCCAAGGCCGTGCACGCTGTCGTGGGCGCGCAGAGTGACCGATCGATTCCGTCGGCGATCACCACGCTGGTGAGAATGCGGGTTAACGGCTGCTCGTCGACATGGAGGTTCCACAACACCGTTCGCCCAGAACCGTTCCGTCCGGTGCGACGGCGTCCCAACGGTCGGCAGAGTGATCCCAACCTTCGTCGGCATGTTCGACGGTGACGCGGAACGCATAGACGCCGGGTTCGGTTTGCTCTACCTCGACGGCAAGCGAGATGGCGGACGATTCCAAGGAACAGAGCATCGACGTCGCGTTCACCCGCTCGCCATGCCGAGTCTGATGGTGCCGGGCAGCATCTCCGTAACCCTGGCCGCAGCCAGCCACGCCCATCACGACTATGCCGACGAGTGGCGACTGATCTTCCCGGGCTTCGGGATCGGTGGCGTCCTCACCCTGACGATCGCCTAATTCACCTTCCGAGCCTGGACTCAAACTGCTGCGCTTCATGGGCAAGTCAGGCATCGGCGCGATGACGCGCATCTTCGGCTTCCTGATGGTCTGCATCGGCATGCCGTTCATCCTGGACGTGATCGCCGACCTCTACCACGCGCTCACTCTCGCTTGAGCGCCAGGGACTGGTCAAAGGGGACAGGGCGGATTGATCTAGGTCTATGCGCGGATGCGCCGGACTATTATGTTGCAGCGCAACAAACCGACATGTCACGAACGCGGAGTAACAGACGATGGCAAAGATTGCGGTCAAGAACCCGGTGATCGAACTCGACGGCGACGAGATGACCCGGATCATCTGGGCGTTCATCAAGGACCGGCTGATCCTGCCCTATCTCGACATCGACCTGCACTACTACGACCTCTCGATCCAGAAGCGCGACGAGACCGACGACCAGATCACGATCGATGCCGCCAATGCCATCAAGCAGCACGGTGTGGGCGTAAAATGCGCCACGATCACGCCGGACGAGGACCGCGTCGAGGAGTTCGATCTCAAGAATATGTGGCGTTCGCCCAACGGCACGATCCGCAACATTCTGGGCGGCACCGTGTTCCGCCAACCGATCATCTGCTCGAACGTCCCGCGCCTGGTACCGGGCTGGACCAGGCCCATCGTGATCGGCCGTCACGCCTTTGGCGACCAGTACCGTGCCACCGACTTCGTCGTGCCGGGTGCGGGCAAGCTCACAGTGACCTTCGAGCCTGCCGACGACGGCGAGACGATCAGCCGCGAGGTCTTCGACTTCCCCGGCGGCGGCGTCGCGCTGTCGATGTACAACCTCGACGATTCAATCCGCGGCTTCGCCCGGGCCTGCATGAACTATGGCCTCAACCTCGGCTGGCCGGTCTATCTCTCGACCAAGAACACGATCCTCAAGGCCTATGACGGCCGCTTCAAGGACCTCTTCCAGGAGGTCTTCGACGCCGAGTTCGCCGAGAAGTTCACAGCCAGGGGCATCGCCTATGAGCACCGCCTGATCGACGACATGGTTGCTGCAGCACTGAAGTGGGAAGGCGGCTTCGTCTGGGCCTGCAAGAACTACGACGGCGACGTGCAATCCGACACCGTCGCACAGGGCTTCGGCTCGCTTGGTCTGATGACCTCGGTCCTGATGACGCCCGACGGCGGCACGATCGAGGCCGAGGCCGCCCACGGCACGGTGACGCGCCACTACCGCGAGCACCAGAAGGGCAAGGAGACCTCGACCAACCCGATCGCCTCGATCTTCGCCTGGACCCGCGGTCTCTCCTACCGCGGCGAGTTCGACGGCACACCCGACGTCTCCGACTTCGCCAAGGCGCTTGAGGAGGTCTGCATCGAGACCGTCGAAGGCGGCCAGATGACCAGGGATCTGGCGCTCCTGATCGGCCCGGAACAGTCTTGGCTCACCACTCAGAAGTTCCTCGCGGCGCTCGACGAAGGGTTGCAGAAGAAGCTGGCGTAAAGGCGTCGACCGTAGAGGTAGAGCGGTGACGGTCCCCCTCATCCCGGTGGGGAGAGTGCAGCGAGGCTTGGCTTGGTGTGGCCTCGCCACGCCTTAGCCGAGCGGGTGAGGGTTTGCCCGGATCGACATGATGCACCTGCTCTGCAGACTGCGCTGGTCAACCCTCTCTCGGTCCCGGGAGACGGGGGCTATCAGCATCGTGGACGTCCTGTCGTCTTAACAATCAGCGATGTAATAAACTCAAAAGCTTTACGTCCCAGTCTTCCGGCAGCTCAAACTCGGTGAGGAGAACAGCCATGAGTGCCTTTCCCGGTTTCGGTCCAAATGCCCGTACCCGACGCATCCAGGTGGGCGATGTCTCAATGCGCGTGGTCGACGAGGGCGAGGGCCCGGAGATTGTCTTCATTCCGGGCGGCGATCAGCCGGCGGAGGGCTACAGCCACATCTTCGCGGAGCTGACCGACAGCTTCCATTGTTATGCCTTCGATCCGCGCGGCATTCAGGGCACGGACTCTCCGCCCGCGCCGTGGACCATGTCGGACTTCGCCAACGACTGCGCCGGTCTGATCGAGCATCTGTGCGACGGCCCGACGGTCGTGAGCGGACTCTCCATGGGCGGACTCATCACCGAACAACTGGCGATCGACCATCCCGACACGGTGCGCCTGGCCATCCCGATGGGCACCTCGGCCTACATCGACGGCTTCACGCGTGACTGGATGGAGGCGGAGATCCGCCTGCGCCGCGAAGGTGTCGAGCTGCCGGAATACTTCCTGCCGGTGCACTACGCCGTCTACGCCTATCCGGCCAAGGCGCTGCACGACCCCGAGCTCTGGGATCAGATCAAGAGCGCCTACACGGCGCGCTTCGGCAGTCGCGAGGCCAAGGACACAATCAACCAGTGGCAGGCCTGCCTCGATTTCGACGTGCGCGAGGATCTGCCGCACTGTCCGGTCCCGTTCCACGTGATCGCGTTCTCCGAAGACGTCCAGACCGCACCGCGCATGTGCAAGATGGTCTCCGACCTTGCGAAAGACGGCACGTTCCACGAGGTGCCGGAGCTGGGCCACGTCTCCATGGTGCGCCACCGCCCGAAGGTGGTGGCCGACAAGATCCGTGAGATCGTGACGTCCGTGTTGGGTTGAGGCGACCCTCAGGCCGCGCCGAGCAAGGCCTCCACGGCGGCCACCGCCTCGCCCGCCAGGCTGGCGTCGGGGCCGCCGCCCTGGGCCATGTCGGGACGGCCTCCGCCACCCTTGCCGCCGAGCACGCTCACGCCCGCTTTGACAAGATCGACCGCGTTGAAGCGCTCGGTGAGGTCGTCGGTGACGCCTGCGACGATCGCGGCCTTGCCCTCGTCGGTCGCAACAAGGACGACGACACCGGAGCCCAGCTGCTGCTTGATCTGATCGGCCATACCGCGCAGTTCCTTGCCAGGTACGCCATTGAGCGTGCGCGCGACGACCTTTACGCCGGCGATCTCCTTGCTCTCGTCCCCCTCCGACGCGCCGCCGCCGGTTGCAAGCTTGCGCCGCAGGCTGGCAATCTCACGTTCGAGCTTCTTGCGCTCGTTGACCATCGCGTCGATGCGGCTTTCGAGATCGGCGGGCGAGGTCTTCAGTCGGCCCGCGAGCGAACGGACCCGGCGGTCCTGGTCATCGAGATAAGCCAGCGCGGCCTCGCCGGTCAGTGCTTCGATGCGGCGCACGCCTGATGCCACCGCACTCTCGGAGACGATCTTGAAGGCGCCGATGTCGCCGGTGCGCCGGACGTGTGTGCCGCCGCACAGCTCGGTCGAGTAGTAGTCCTTCTCGCTCTCTTTGCCGCCCGTCGGCACGCCCATCGAGACGACACGGACCTCGTCACCGTACTTCTCACCGAAAAGCGCCAGCGCGCCCTCCTCAATCGCCTCGTCAGGCGTCATGAGGCGGGTCGTGACCTCGCCATTGCGGCGGACCGCAGCATTGACCGCGGCCTCGACCGTCGCGAGATCGTCGTCGTTCACGGCCGCGGGGTGGCTGATATCGAAACGCAGCCGATCTGGCGCGACGAGCGAACCCTTCTGCGTCACGTGATCGCCGAGCCGGCGGCGCAGAGCCTCGTGCAGCAGGTGTGTCGCAGAGTGATTGGCGCGCAGCCGGTCGCGGCGGTCAACGTCAACGGTCAGCGTCGCATCGTCGCCGACCCGGACCTTGCCCGCGACGACCTTGCCCGTGTGGACATGGAGGTCGCCGAGCTTCTTCAGGGTATCGGCGATCTCGACGACACCGCCGTCCGCTGTCTCGATATGGCCGGTGTCCCCCATCTGGCCGCCAGACTCGCCGTAGAAGGGGGTCTGGTTGAGCACAACAGAGACCTCGTCGCCGTCGGTCGCGTCTTCGGTTTCAGCGCCGTCGTGGATCAGCGCAACGATCTGCCCTCGGGCTTCGGTCGCGCCGTAGCCCAGGAACTCAGTCGCGCCGACCCGCTCGCACAGGTCGAACCACAGCGCCTCGGTGACCGCGGCACCCGAGCCGGACCACGCCGCACGCGCCTTGGCGCGCTGCTCGGCCATGGCCGAATCGAACCCCGCCTGGTCGACGCCATGGCCCTCGCGGCGCAGCGCGTCTTCAGTCAGATCGAGCGGGAAGCCATAGGTGTCGTAAAGCCGGAAGGCAATGTCGCCGGGCAAGTCGGCACCGTCGGCAAGCTTGTCGGTCTCATCCGCCAGCAGGCGCAGGCCGCGTTCGAGGGTCTCGCGGAACCGGGTCTCCTCAAGCTTCAGGGTCTCGGCGATCAACGCCTGGCCGCGCACAAGTTCCGGGAAGGCCTGACCCATCTCGGACGTCAGCACGGGCACTAAACGGTGCATCACGGGCTCTTGCGAGCCCAAGATGTGCGCGTGCCGCATCGCGCGGCGCATGATGCGGCGTAGCACGTAACCACGGCCCTCGTTCGACGGCAGGACGCCGTCGGCGATCAGGAAGGCGCTGGTACGCAGGTGATCGGCGATAACGTTGAAGGACGGGCGGTCGTCGCCCCGCGCCTCCTTGCCCACGCATTCCTCGGTCGCGCGGATGATGGTCTGGAAGAGATCGGTGTCGAAGTTGCTCTTCACGCCCTGCAGGATCGCCGCCATGCGCTCAAGGCCCATGCCGGTGTCAATCGACGGCTTGGGCAGGTCGACACGCTCGTCGGACGTGACCTGCTCGAACTGCATGAAGACGAGATTCCAGAACTCGAGGAACCGGTCTCCGTCCTCGTCGAGACTGCCCGGAGGACCACCCTGCAGTTCGGGGCCCTGATCGATGAAAACTTCCGAGCACGGACCGCAGGGCCCGGTCGCGCCCATGGACCAGAAGTTGTCGGAGGTCGGAATGCGCAGGATCTGGCTATCGGGGAACCCGGTAACCTTGCGCCATATTGCCGCCGCGTCCTCGTCGGAAGAATGGACCGTGATCAACAGGTTGTTAGGCGAGAGCCCATACTCCTTGGTCGTCAGATTCCAAGCAAGCTCGATCGCCAGCTCCTTGAAGTAGTCGCCGAACGAGAAATTGCCGAGCATCTCGAAGAAGGTATGGTGCCGCGCGGTATAGCCGACATTGTCAAGATCGTTGTGCTTGCCGCCCGCCCGCACGCACTTCTGGGCCGTCGTCGCGCGGTTGTAGTTGCGGCTCTCAACGCCGGTAAAGACATTCTTGAACTGCACCATGCCTGCGTTGGCGAAGAGCAGCGTCGGATCGTTGTGGGGCACAAGCGGGCTCGAGGCCACGACCTCGTGGCCGTGCCGCTTGAAGTAGTCGAGGAAGGTCGAACGGACCTCGTTAACGCTGATCATCGTCGTCTCATGGGTCTTGTGCGTAGGTTCTAGATCATTCTCCCCGGTCGCGGAACCGGATGTGGTGCCGAAGGCGAAGCCATGCCAGCAAAGAAAACGGGCGCCGGCCTAATCCGCCGACGCCCGCTTCGGAGCCTGTCCGTGGGTACGGTCAGATCATGTCCCTGCCAGTTCCGGTGCTGCTGCGTCGTCATCGCCCCCGGGCTCGGGCCCGGTCATCATCTCTTCGGCGACGAGACCTGCGTTGGCGCGAATGGCCTGCTCGATCGCCTCGGCGATCTCGGGATTGTCGCGCAGGAACTGCTTGGCGTTCTCACGGCCCTGCCCGATGCGCTGATCCTGGTGCGAGAACCACGAGCCCGACTTCTCGATGACGCCAGCCTTGACGCCGAGATCGATGATCTCGCCCATCTTGGAGATGCCTTCGCCGTACATGATGTCGAACTCAATCGTCTTGAACGGTGGTGCAACCTTGTTCTTCACCACCTTCACCTTGGTCTGGTTGCCCACGACCTCGTCTCGGTCCTTGACCTGGCCGATGCGGCGGATATCGAGGCGGACCGAAGCATAGAACTTCAGTGCATTGCCGCCCGTCGTGGTCTCGGGGCTGCCGAACATGACGCCGATCTTCATGCGGATCTGGTTGATGAAGATCACGAGACAGTTCGAGCGCGCGATCGAGGAGGTCAGCTTGCGCAGCGCCTGACTCATCAAGCGTGCCTGCAGGCCGACATGGGTGTCGCCCATCTCGCCCTCAAGCTCGGCCTTGGGCACCAGTGCTGCAACCGAATCGACCACCAGAATGTCGATCGCACCGGACCGTACCAGGGTGTCGGCAATCTCGAGCGCCTGCTCACCCGCATCGGGCTGCGAAATCAGAAGATCGTCGATATTGACGCCCAGCTTCCGAGCATAGACCGGATCGAGAGCATGCTCGGCATCAATGAAAGCCGCGACACCGCCCGTCTTCTGCGCTTCGGCAACGACATGAAGCGCCAGCGTGGTCTTCCCCGAACTCTCCGGCCCATAGATCTCCACGATCCTGCCGCGCGGCAGGCCGCCGATACCAAGACCGATGTCGAGGCCCAGCGAGCCGGTGGAAATCGCTTCGATCTCTACCGCCTGATCGCGCTGACCAAGGCGCATCACCGAGCCCTTGCCGAAAGCCCGTTCGATCTGGCTCAACGCCGCATCAAGCGCCTTGTCCCGTTCCATCGCTTTTCCTTCAACCACTCGCAGCTGGGGTGCTGTCGTCATCAAGCCTCTCCTTTATTCCACACGCACGCGGGGCGGCGCAACGAAACTTGTTTGTACAAGTTTTGTTCTTGCAAATCAAGAACGAAGTTAAAACAAAAAAGGCTCAAGAGAATAGCGGACCCGTGACGGATCAGGCGGCCGTGGCCGAATCATGTCGCGCCAGGGCGTCACGCACCGTGTTCGCAAGCTGCTCCAGACCGAACGGCTTGGGCAGGAAATCGGCACTCTTGATCCGGTCGGCGCCCGAGGCGTCCTCCGAATAGCCGGATACAAAAAGCGTGGCGAGCGCATCCTCGGAGCCTTCCGCCTCGACAAGCAGGATGCGCACCTCACCCGTGTCGGCCTCGTTGTCTCCCTTGCTCGGGATCGTGAACGCCTCAAGTTCGGTCGCATCCAGTCTCGGAACAGGGGTTGGCGCACGAGGCTGGCGGCCCGGCCGGCATCCTGTTTGATCTGCATGATCTCGCCAAACAACGGGGGGCGCCCGACGGATGGCGCACCAGGAGCAAATCGCAGAACCCAGTGATCGCCGTCAGGATGCTTTGAAGTCGTGGGCGTGCAGGATTGCACCCTGGAGGGCTTTGCCGTCCCGTTTGAGGCCGGTGACGAAGAACGTGACGGCCAGCTTGTCCTCGCCGCTCAGCCGGACCGCAAGGGGTTTGGCGACATCGCCCGCTGCGCGCGAGCTCCTTGACTGCCGACGAGGCGGCGCAAGGCCCGGTTTGCGACAATCCGGCCGGCCGCATCGACCTGGGCCAGGCCCACGGCAGCACCTTCGAGCAAGCCGATCCAGCCGCTCGCCAGATCGTCACTCTCCGCGCACAGGGCCGCGATCAGGGCGACCACCTCACCGGCGGGTGACATCAGGGCAAGATAAGGCGCTGGCCGCGCCCGCAAGGAACAGCACAGCATTGATCAACGCGATGCGAATGGCGGCGCGGTAGCGCTTGTAGAGCTTCTCGCGCGGCCGAGCAGCCTGACAGTCGCGGGAGATTGACGATCGGTCAGCGATGGCATGCAGGCCGGCGGCAGGCCTGGCGGTCAATCGTCGCGGTAGACGCGCTCGCGGCGCTCGTGACGTTCCTGCGCTTCGAGGCTCAGCGTGGCGATCGGACGGGCTTCCAGGCGCTTGATGCCGATCGGCTCGCCGGTCTCTTCGCAGTAGCCGTACGTGCCTTCATCAATTCGGCGCAGGGCCTCGTCGATCTTGTTGAGCAGCTTGCGCTCGCGGTCACGGGTCCTGAGTTCAATTGCACGATCGGTCTCGGTCGACGCCCGATCAGCAAGGTCCGGCTCAGCCACCGCATCCTGCTGGAGATGCTTGATCGTCTCCGTCGATTCCTGAAGGAGCTCGTCGCGCCAACCGTTCAACTTGCGTCTGAAATACTCCTTCTGCTTGGCGTTCATGAATGTCTCTTTCTCCTTGGGTTTGTATCCCTTGGGAATTCTGACAGCCATCGGCCTGCGTCCTCTTTTTGTCGTTATTGGTAACTGTTCGGCGACAACGGGAATCACCGACGGCGCGCGATATAGACTGGAACGTCAGTGTTCCGCAAGCGTCAGATAACGACAAAACAGCGACACCGGCCCATCTAGCCGGCGTCACTTCATCCATGGTTCCGGCCTTGTGGCGCGCGCCATGGCGTAGACTTGCGCAACGGGAGATCGGTCCATGCGCGTCCTTCCGGTACGAAGTCGATGGCGAGCCGGTCAAGCTGACCGGCAAGGAGTTCGGCGTGCTGGAGCTGCTTGCCCTGCATCACGGCCAGACCGTTACCAAGGACCAGTTCCTCAATCACCTCTATGGCGGCATGGACGAGCCCGACCTCAAGATCATTGATGTCTTTGTCTGCAAGCTGCGCCAGAAGATAGCGCGCCAGACCGGCGGCAAACAGCGCGGTCAGGTAAGGCTGGATATCGCGCGGCGAAAGGTCGGTCGGAAGCTGATCCGGCAAGTCGCAAGCGGCCCGCATCGCGGTCAGATCGCCCACGGTTCCTTCCGCGCTGACCGCTGCTGCCGCCGCCGTCGATGGTGACGCCAATATCGTTGCCCGGTGGCAGCAAAGCCATGAGCACAGGGCCATGTTGAGCGCGAGCTTGCCGAGGCCGTCCCCGGGTCTGGCAGGAGCTTCGCTGCGCTGCCATGACAGGCCGTGCCGGCCGCCGTCCACGCAGCGACGGACGAGATCCTGTGTCCCGTCCCAGGTCAGCCCCTCCGCTACAGAACTGTCCCCGCCACCCGGACGGTTGGCGATGGCGCCGGCCGGGCCGACCACGTCGTGGCAGAGCCTTGAGCTCACCAGACCCGACAACAAACGGCTCAATCCCTGGCGATTCACCCCTCCGATCTGGCCCGAATCCGATCATGATCCTATCGTGTTCCACGCCAGTCGACGAAGAGGAACAGGATACCATGGACTCGTGGATCGTGCCCGGCGCCATCGTGCGCCATGGCGGACAACCGGACTGGGGCATTGGCCAGGTCCAGTCCGCCGTCGGGAACCGCGTGACCGTCAACTTCGAGAATGCCGGCAAACTTGTGCTCGATTGCGACATCGTGAGCCTCGAAGTGGTCGAACCTGAACGTGACTTTTAGGTGACCTTCGGGCATCTTCCGCCGCGAATCAGGGGCAGGCCGCTGTCGCCCGGAGGCGACACGCAGGTTTCGCCCCGAACCGTTCCCATTCCGATGTTGTGCGAGGAAGTCGATGACGACCCCGACAGGCGAAGTCGCGAAGATTCGGCATCCCGGTGCCGGAAAGCGCAAGATGAGGCCCACCGCCAAGGGCCGCCAGGTTGATCCCGCCGCCCTTCGCGAGGTCGCCGAACTCTTGGGAGACCGGCCGCGTCGCCGCGATCTCCTGATCGAACACCTGCACCTGATTCAGGACCGCTATCACCACATTTCGGCGCGTCACCTGCAGGCGCTGGCCGAGATCATGCGGATTCCGATGGCCGAGGCCTTCGAGGTGGCGACCTTCTACCACCACTTCGACGTGGTGAAGGAAGGCGAGACGCCCCCTGCCCCTATCACGGTGCGGGTCTGCGAGAGCCTCAGTTGCGCCATGGCGGGCAGCGGGGACCTGATCGCCGCCCTCGAGGGCAAGCTCGGCCCGGATGCACGCATCGTCCGCGTGCCCTGCATGGGCCGCTGCGAATGCGCACCGGCTGTGAAGGCCGGCCTCAACGACATCGACAACGCTACGGTCGAGAACGTCACCGGCGCGATCGAAGCGGGCGACATCGAGACTCGCGTGCCGGACTACCAGGACTACGACGCTTACGTCGCTGACGGCGGCTATGCGCTGCTGAAGGACGTCCTCGGCGGCAAGCATACACCCGAGGCGCTGATCGAGACCATGGAGGCCTCGAATCTGCGCGGCCTCGGTGGTGCGGGCTTCCCGGCGGGCCGCAAGTGGAAGTTCGTCCGCATGGAGACCACGCCGCGTCTGATGGCGGTGAACGGCGACGAGGGCGAGGTCGGGACCTTCAAGGACCGCTTCTACCTGGAGCGCAAACCGCATCAGTTCGTCGAGGGCATGCTGATCGCCGCCTGGGTGGTCGAGGCGACCGACGTCTACATCTACCTGCGCGACGAGTATCCGGGCGTCCGCACGGCGCTCGAAACCGAACTCCGGAAGGTGCGCGAGGCCAGCCTCGATAGCGCAACAAAGATTCATCTCCGTCGTGGCGCGGGTGCCTACATCTGCGGCGAAGAGTCGGCGATGATCGAATCGATCGAGGGCAAGCGCGGCCTGCCGCGTCACCGTCCGCCGTTTGTTGCCAAGGTCGGCATCTTCGGTCAGCCCACACTGGTCCATAACGTCGAGACGCTCTACTGGGTGCCCGAGATCCTCACAAAGGGTGCAGAGTGGTTCACCGGCAACGGCCGCAACGGGCGCACGGGTCTCCGCAGCTTCTCTGTCTCGGGCCGCGTCAAGGAGCAGGGCGTGAAGCTCGCGCCCGCAGGCATCACGATCCGCGAGCTGATCGATGAATACTGCGGCGGCATGGCCGATGGCCACGAGTTCAAGGGCTACCTGCCCGGCGGGGCCTCGGGCGGTATCCTGCCCGCCTCGCTGGGCGACGTTCCGCTCGACTTCGACACCATCCAACCGCACGGCGGCTTCATCGGTTCGGCCGCGGTCGTCGTGCTGTCCGACAAGGACAGCATGAAGGATGCGGCGTTGAACCTGCTGAAGTTCTTCGAGGACGAGAGCTGCGGGCAGTGCACGCCGTGCCGCGTGGGCTGTGAGAAGGCCGTGAAGCTGATGTCGAACGGCGCCTGGGACAGCCAGATTCTCAACGAGCTGAGCGAGACCATGATCGACGCCTCGATCTGCGGTCTCGGCCAGGCCGCCCCCAACCCCATCCTGACTGTGCTGAAGTACTTTCCGGAGGACATATCTTGAGCGAACAGATCACCTTCTCGCTCGACGGCAATGAGGTTACCGCCGAAGCGGGCGAAACCATCTTGCAGGTTGCCAAACGCAACGGCATCAGGATCCCGCACCTCTGCTACACCGAGATGCAGGACTACCGGGCCGACGGCAACTGTCGCATCTGCATGGTGGAAATCGAGGGCGAGCGAACCCTGGCCGCCTCATGCATCCGCGAGCCGATGACGAGCATGGTCGTGAAGACCGATACCGAGCGCGCCGAGAAGGCGCGCAACATGGTTCTGGAACTCCTGGTCGCCGATCAGCCGGTCATTGAGGAAGCGCACACGACGACCTCGGAGCTCTGGGGTTGGGCGGAGTCGATGGGGATCGACCTCTCACGCTTCCCGCGCCGCGGCGCACCCCAAGCTGACCTTAGCCATCCCGCCATGGCGATCAACCTGGACGCCTGTATCCACTGCAACCGCTGCGTCCGCGCCTGCCGTGAGATCCAGGTCAACGACGTCATCGGCATGGCCTATCGCGGTCATCGCGCCAAGATTGTCTTCGATTTCGACGATCCCATGGGCGAGTCGACCTGCGTTGCCTGCGGTGAGTGCGTGCAATCGTGTCCCACCGGCGCTCTGATGGAGAAGTCGCTGGTCGACGAGAACGGGATCGGCAAGCCCCCACCGTCCAAGAAGATCGACAGCGTCTGCCCCTATTGCGGCGTCGGCTGCCAGTTGACCTATCAGGTCGAGGACAACCGCATCGTCGCGGTCAAGGGCAAGGAAGGCCCTGCGAACCACGGCCGGCTCTGCGTCAAGGGCCGTTTCGGCTTCGACTACATCAACAACCCGCAGCGCCTGACCAAGCCGCTGATCCGCCTTGAGGACGCGCCCAAGGGTGCCGACGAGTGGGTCGATCCCTCCAATCCCTTCACCCATTTCCGCGAAGCGACCTGGGAAGAGGCGCTGGAGAAGGCCGCAGCAGGCCTCAACACGATCCGTGACGAACACGGCGGCGATGCCCTGGCCGGCTTCGGCTCGGCCAAGGGCTCCAACGAGGAGGCCTATCTCGTCCAGAAGCTCGTCCGCACCGGGTTCCGCACCAACAACGTCGATCACTGCACGCGCCTGTGCCACGCAAGCTCTGTGGCGGCGCTGATGGAGACGATCGGCTCGGGTGCCGTGACCGCACCCTTCACCGAGGCGCTCAACTCAGACTGCTTCATCGTGATCGGCGCCAATCCCACCGAGAACCACCCGGTCGCGGCGACCTTTTTCAAGAACGCCGCAAAACGCGGCGCCAAGCTGATTGTGATGGACCCGCGCGGCCAGGCCCTGCACAAGCACGCCACGCACATGCTGCAGTTCAAGCCCGGCGGCGACGTCTCGATGCTGAATGCCATCATGCACGTCATCGTCGAGGAAGAGCTCCATGATGTGCAGTATGTCCAGGCGATGACCGAGGGCTTCGACGAGCTCAGGGAGCATCTCAAGGACTACACGCCCGAAGCCATGGAGCCGGTCTGCGGCATCCCGGCGCAAACGCTGCGCGATGTCGCCCGGACCTACGCCAAGGCCGAACGCGCCATGGTGTTCTGGGGCATGGGCGTCAGCCAGCACATCCACGGAACCGACAACGCCCGCTGCCTGATCGCCCTTGCCCTGATGACCGGCCACACCGGCCGTGAAGGCACGGGCCTCCACCCGCTGCGCGGCCAGAACAACGTGCAGGGAGCCTCGGACGCGGGCCTGATCCCGATGGTCTATCCGGACTACAAGCCCGTCGCGAGCCCCGATAACAAGGCGCGTTTCGAGGACTTCTGGAAGACGGAACTCGATGACAACCCGGGCCTGACCGTGGTCGAGATCGTCAACGCGATCCACGACGACAAGCTCTTCGGCATGTATATCATGGGCGAGAACCCGGCGATGTCGGACCCCAACGTCCACCATGCGCGCGAGGCGCTCGCCAAGCTCGATCATCTGGTCGTGCAGGACCTCTTCCTGACCGAGACCGCGATGCATGCCGACGTCGTGCTCCCCGCCACGGCGTGGCCGGAGAAGGACGGCACGGTGACCAACTCGAACCGCCAGGTGCAGCGCGGCCGCAAGGCGGTCGACGCCCCGGGCGAGGCGCGACAGGACTGGGAGATCATCTGCGATATCGCTAACCGGATGGGCCTCGACTGGGGCTTCACGGACGTCTCCGAGGTCTACGAGGAAATGCGCCAGTCGATGCAGTCGATCACCGGCATCACCTGGGACCGCGTGACCCGCGAGGACGTGGTGATCTACCCCTGCCTGAGCGAGGACGATCCCGGCCAGCCGATCGTCTTCTCCGAGGAGTTCCCCACGCCCAGCAAACGCGGAAAGATGGTGCCGGCAACGGTCATTTCGCCCGACGAAACGCCGGACGAGGACTTCCCCATGGTGCTGACCACGGGCCGAATGCTGGAGCACTGGCACACAGGTGCGATGACACGCCGCGCCACGCTGCTCGATAGCCTGGAGCCCGAAGCCATCGCCACGATGGCACCGTCCGACATGGAGAAGCTCGGCCTCGCACCGGGCGAGCAGATCCGGATCTCGACCCGGCGCGGCACGATCGAGGCCAGGGCGCGGATCGACGCCGGCATTCAGCCCGGCATGGTCTTCGTGCCGTTCTGCTTCGTCGAGGCAGCCGCCAACATGCTGACCAACGCCGCACTTGATCCCTACGGCAAGATCCCGGAGTTCAAGTTCTGCGCCGTCCGCGTCGACAAGGCAGCACTGCCGGAGGCCGCGGAGTAGTCCGCCGTTGACCGCCAAACACATCTGGACCGATCGCTGGGCCGATCCGAAGGAGATCTTTGACGGTCTGACCGACGACTACGATCGGTATCGGCCACACTATGCCGTGGCGTCGCTGGAGTATGCCCGTCGTTATGCGGGAACGGTCGACCGGCTGGTCGATCTGGCGAGCGGGACCGGCATTCTGACGCGGTCGTTGCGTGCGGTGTTTCCGGGATCCGAGATAATCGGGGCGGAACCGGGCCAGGACATGCTGATCGAATCAGCGCGCAAGACCGATGTCGCATTCGGCATCCGTTGGATGGCGGCCCGCGCCGAGTCGCTCTCGTTCGCTGACGACAGTATCGACCTCATCGCGGTCGGCCAGGCCATGCACTGGTTCGACCGCGCGATCTTCTATCAGGAGTGCCGTCGTGTGCTGCATCCCGGCGACACGCTGGCCGTGTTCTACAACAACCGCATCAAGGGGTCGGCGATCGCCCAGGCGCACGAAGCGCTGCTTGAACGTGTCTCGCCGGGCTACTGGCGCGGCTATCGCGACTACGACACTTACGGCGAGCTTCGGGATCATCCCGAGACCAGAGACGTCGAGCAGCACCGGCATGTCTGGGACTGGGATCGCACGTTGCCCGAGTTCATCGGCTACATCCGATCGACGTCCCACTACAAGGCCGCGTTGCGAACCATGCCGGAGACCAGGTTGCTCGCCGAGCTGGAGCACGCCATGGCGCCGTTCGCGGACGACAACGGCATCCTTCGCGTGCCCTACGAGACCGTCACGACCCTGGCGCGATTCGGCTGATTGACCAGCCACGCCTATACCTCCAATATCGTTCTCGCGGTGAAACCTGGAAAGAAGAACTTCCAATACTTACCCTTGGAAAACTGTTCCGAGTAAGCATTCTTCTGTTTTCTTTGCCCCCTATTCGCATAGGTACATGGGAAATTATTGACATGATCACTTAAATAGTAAAGTCGGAAGACTTTCTTGACTTTGTTTATATCAACAACCTTGTTTACGCCATCACATCAGAAGTTGCAGCAGATGCACTGTTTTATTGTTATCTTTTTTAGTAACACTGAGAGATGTCATTCCCTGTGCAGCTATGCCATTCGGCCTCACTACTATCTTCCGCAACGTCTTCATTGATACCGTTCCAGGCGTGCATCGGCTGCCGCCAGCAGGCCCGAGGCCAGCCGGATCGCGAACGCCATGGGCAACAGGAACAACCGGAAGCGCCGCAGGATCGCGACGGGATGACCACCCGCCAAGGCCTGCCAGACATTGGTCACGAACGACGGCACCAGCATCAGGACTATCGCTTCGACCAGCGCCAAGCCAGCACCACGAGGTCGGGCGTCGACCGGAAGCAGCAGGAATCAGGACAACGTGTTTTTCAGCCCCCCGAGGCGAGCCCTCGCGCCCTGGCAAGATCGTTTTGGTCGTTGGCATTGAAGAAGGGATCGACGGGATCACCGGCGAAGGCGACATCGGCCACCTTGTAGCGGCTCGTCCAGACATCGACCTTGCGCACACCCTCGTCGATCAGGGCGTGGCGCAGCTCGTTGCGCAGAGCGATTGGCCACAGCCCGACCACCGGATGCCGTCGTCCGTTCGACGTGGCGCAGGCCATCTCGGCCCCCCCTTCATCGACCGCCGCGACCATGCGCGCGACCAGATCGGCGGGCAAGAACGGCGCGTCGGTCGGCACGGTGACGACCCAGGAAATCCCCGGCAGATTGGCAAAGGCCCAGTCGAGACCGGTCAGGACACCGACCAGCGGCCCGGGATTGCCGGGCAGCACATCTGGAGCCACCGGGAACGGCCAGCGCGCAAAACGCGCGCGATCGCCATTGGCGTTGAGCGCGATCATGCGCACCTGCGGCCGCAACCGATCGATCACATGATCGAGGATCGGCCGGCCGGCGAGTTCCAGCAGACCCTTGTCGCTACCGCCCATGCGGCGCGCCAGCCCACCGGCCAGCACGACACCGACGACATTGGCCGCCACGTCATCAGCTTGCGTCATCACGAGCCCCCTTGCGTTGATGGCACCGTTCTTCATCCCCGACACAGGAGAGGTCGGCGTCGTAGCGCACCCGATGCTCTCCTGCCAACGCCAGGAAACGCTTTCCCTTCATGCGGCCGATCAGGGTCATGCCGAGCTGACGCGCCAGATCCACGCCCCAGGCGGTGAACCCTGAGCGCGACACCAGCACGGGGACACCCATCCTGGCGGTTTTGATGACCATCTCACTGGTCAGCCGGCCGGTCGTATAGAAGATCTTGCCGTCGGGAGGGATGCCGTTGAGCGCCATGTAGCCGGCGATCTTGTCGACCGCGTTGTGTCGGCCGACATCCTCCATGTAGATCAGCGGCCGGTCGGTCTCGCACAACACGCAGCCGTGGATGGCTCCGGCTTCGAGATAGAGGCTGGGCGTTGTGTTGATCTGCCTTGAGAGCGCATAAAGCCACGACGTGCGGACTTCGGCATCGAGATCGAGGCGAACGGACTCGATCTCGTCCATCAGATCGCCGAACACGGTGCCCTGGGCGCAGCCTGACGTCAGCGTCTTCTTCCTGAGCTTGTCTTCGTAGTCGGTCTGCCGTCTGGTGCGCACGACCACAGTGTCGATCTCATCGTCGACGTCGATGCCGGTGATGCTGTCGTCAGGCTGCAGCATGCCCTGGTTCAGGAGGTAGCCGACGGCAAGGCAATCCGGATGGTCACCGATCGTCATCATCGTGACGATTTCCTGGCCGTTCAGGAACAGGGTCAGCGGCCGTTCCATGGTCACAGAGGTCTCGACCGCCAATCCCTCGTGATCGATGCCCGAAACCCGCCTTGTCAGACGCTCATTGCCCGGATCGGGCTTCACCAGATACGCAGTCATGCTCACAAGTATGGTGACGCAGGCGGCCTGCGCCAAGGCACGGCGTCTCCCCCGACACCACCAGCGCGTCAACCGCCAGTGCGCCCTCCGGCACGGCAGGTTCGAGATTTCGGACGACAACCCTCGCGGACGCGCCCTCCGGACTGGCTGGAGAGGTCGGCACTCGTCGCCAGTCCGGACGCGACCGTCGGGAGCGGGCGGGGCACCATGGACGGCTGGCGCAGGGCTTCCTATATTCAATTCATCGCTTTCCAAACCTGCAAAGGTTGCCATGACACAGCTCGTCGATCCCTTTGGCCGCACGATCGACTACATCCGCATCTCGGTCACCGACCGCTGCGATTTTCGTTGCGTCTACTGCATGTCCGAGGACATGACTTTCCTGCCGAAGAAGGACCTGCTGACGCTGGAGGAGCTCGATCGCCTGGGCAGCGCCTTCGTGCGGCTTGGCACGCGCAGGATCCGGATCACCGGCGGCGAGCCGCTCGTGCGCAAGGGCATCATGGAGCTTTTCCGCCAACTCGGCCGTCACCTCGACGGCGGCGGGCTCGACGAGCTGACACTTACCACCAACGCCAGCCAGCTCGCACGCTTCGCCGACGCGCTCCATGACTGCGGCGTGCGCCGGATCAACGTTTCGCTCGACACGCTCAATCCCGACCGCTTCAAGGCCATCACCCGCTGGGGCCGCCACGACCAGGTGATGGACGGTATTGCCGCCGCGAAGAAGGCCGGGCTCCGGATCAAGCTCAATGCCGTCGCCATGAAGGGCGTCAACCAGAACGAGTTCGACCACATGATCCGGTGGTGCGGCGACCAGGGCTACGATCTGACCTTCATCGAAACCATGCCGATGGGCGACATCGACGGCGACCGCACCGACCAGTACCTGCCGCTCTCCATGGTCCGCGCCGACCTGAAGGAGCGCTGGACCCTGGAGGACATCCCCTACAGGACCGGCGGGCCGGCGCGCTACATGAGCGTCAAGGAGACCGGCGGGCGGCTGGGCTTCATCACGCCGATGACTCACAACTTCTGCGAATCCTGCAACCGCGTGCGCCTGACCTGCACCGGCACGCTCTACATGTGCCTCGGCCAGGACGATGCCGCCGACCTCAAGACCCCGCTGCGCGCGTCGGAAGGCGACGAGCTGCTCGAAACCGCGATCCACGAAGCCATCGGCCGCAAACCCAGGGGCCACGACTTCGTCATCGACCGCCGCACAAACAAGCCAAGCGTCTCACGGCATATGAGCGTGACGGGGGGCTGAAGCCTCACTTTCCTCCGTCATCGCCCGACTTGACCGGGCAATCCATCGTCCGTCGGCGCGGACATCTGCAGCATCAGGATGGAAGCTCCGGTCAAGCCAGGGCATGACGGTTCTGGATGAGACGCCTTTGCGTGCCCGGTTCCCCCGGCAGCCGCATCCCGCTCAACGGATTACCGGCCTTCTGGCCAGCGAGCCGGAAGCGGCTGAGGCACTCCTCGCGTTCCATCTGATCGACGCGGAGGTGGCAGAGACCGGCCATGGGGTCGAGAGTTTCGCAGGCGTCGCACACCCGGTGCAACGGCCTTGCACGGAACCTGTACCGCCTTTTTCTGGGTCCAGAGGTCTTGATGATCCTGAGGATGAAGGCTGTGGGCTGCCAGAGGTCGAACGGTGGCCCGCTGCCTGTTTGCACCACATATGCGGAAATTGATGTTGACAAGATCGAAGTTATCGGATATAAGAAGTTCGCCACCATAGGGGAAAGTCATGCCATGCTGTTGATGGTCGAAAATGCTGGCGACAAGATAGACGCGCAAAAGAAGTTGGAAGCTTCTGTTAAAAAGCATCTGACACATGATAAAGGGATGCAGAACATTGGCTACCGAGGTGGAAATACGCCTGCACGCGTCTATGCGGATGGCCAAGGCACGTGGTGGGCGGCTTTCGGCAATCTGGTTGATGAACGCATTCCCCGTCGCTGGAATGTCTTTGGCGTCTTCGAACCGGAGAAACGCGCGCAGGACATCACCGTTGAGATCAATATTCCGACCACATCCAACTCCGCCCATGTCGCGGGATTCTTTGCCCGGGACCCGGCGACCGATAAAGTCTATCTCATGCACGATGGCGGAATCGGCGGCGGCAAGCCCGGTGTCGGGAAAAGCGCCTTTCTTGCCTGGTCGAAAACCACGCTCGAAGACGTCGGTTGCGAGAATGGTGACGACCGGGCGGGTATAATCATAGGGCCAGTCAACTCCGATGATCTGGCTGGTCGGATCTGGCGATTCGTTCAACTTGTCAAAGGCTTCAAGGATGCCGTGGAGCGTGGCGATCTGGATGCCCCGGACATGCAAGAGGCGATCGCGGAATGGGAGGAGAGTTTCAAAAGCGAAGGTTCTGGCCGGCGGCGCGGGCGCAGGCGCTCCGAAATCGACTACATTTCCTACCATGGCGATGTGGTCCAACGGCTGTATGAAGAACGCAACGCCGACCGCGCTGACGGTGAAGAGGTCTGCAACAACGGACTCATTGACCTCTATGTGCGTAAGGGGCAATCCATGACGGAAATCTACGAGGTCAAGACAAGCACTGATAGGCAGTCGATCTATACCGCTATCGGGCAACTCTTCAGTCACTCCGCCGAAGCTGGTCCTGGCGTCAAGCGAACCCTGGTTCTGCCGAAGGGGTCGATAGCGGATGATCTAGAGAAATCTCTGACGACTCTGTCGATCAAGTTACGACGTTTTTCGATTTCTTCGGGAAAAATCAAGCTTCGGCCCCTTGGCTAAACGCCGGCCGAGGGCGGTCACAAAGGCATCATAGCGCTCGCCGGCCTTGGCACGGGCTGCCGCCTGTGCCGGTTCCGGCAGTGGCGGGTTGGTCGTCAGCCAGAAGCGGACAAAGACCGCAAGCGTCTCGACGGCGATGCCGACATCGCGTTCCATCCGGGTCATGCGGCGGTCGAGCTGATCGAGGCGTTTGGTGGTCGCAGCTTCCTGCACCTCGACGGCGTCGAAACCCGCGGCCCTGGCCGCCGCGAAGCGCTCCAGGAACGGCAGTTCGCCGAACATGGTGGAGAGGTTGGCGGCGAAACGCGGCATCGGCGCTACTTCAGTCGGCACTACTTCAGATAGACAACGTGGGCGAGGTCCTTGCCGTCGGTCAGCGTGAGCTTCCTGAACCCGAGCAGCTTGAGGAGATCGAAGAAGGTGAAGATGTCCTGAACGTTGTAGCTGCGGAAGAGATCGGAGGTCCGCGCCGACGCGGTCATGACCGCCAGAACACCGCGCATCCGGTAGACACTGTCGAAGAGATCGTCACGCAGGGCCACCATGATCAGCTTATCGGCCTCGTCACCCTTGGCGAAGATCGCCAGCCCCGGAGGATAGGGCGCGACAAGCTGCTGCTGCGTCAGCGCCGTGACGAAGGCCAGACGGCGCGTGCGATCGCTGTCATGCAGGGTCTGCGCGCGCGCGACATAGACCTCCTGGGTCTGCGGTTCCGGATAGTAGTAACCAGCATGTCGGTCGCTTGTCTCGTCCACCGTGCCATCGAGAGAATCGTCGTCGACGTCCTGGGCGGCAGCCGGGACCGCAGCAATGAACCCGGCAATGAACAGGGCCAGCACCGCAACCACAGAAAATGTCGTCAGGTATCGCACCGTTCATCTCCTCCTTGCACCTGCGGAGCATGCCGCAGGGCCCAGCGCCTTGCCACTTGCGGGAGACAGAAGAAGATCAAAATCCCGTGTGGGCACCGGGCTCAACTTTATCGCGGACATGACGCAGCCGCCATTGGAAGTCTCAGATCGGGCAAAGCCATAGCCCTACTCACCTTCCCCCGTTCCCCTTTATAGTGCGACTCCCTGGGATCAGGAGAACCCGTTGACCAAGCCGAAGATCGCATTTGTCTCCAGTATTGCGCCGAAGGCCCGCCGCGCCAGGAAGCGGCTGGAGGAGCGTTACGGCGCGCGCGAGGCGCATCGGGCCGATGTGATCGTCGCATTGGGCGGCGATGGCTTCATGCTCGAGACACTGCATCAGTGTTTCGGCAGGAACATCGCAGTCTACGGCATGAACCGCGGCTCGGTCGGGTTCCTCATGAATGCCTACGAGGAAGACAGCCTGGTCGAACGCATCAGGGCGGCGGAAACAACGGTTCTCAATCCGCTGCGCATGGTGACGACCGATATCGACGGCGCGATCACCGAGGCCGTCGCCATTAACGAGGTCGCGTTGTTCCGCGAAACCCGCCAGACCGCCAGGATCCGGATCACCATCGATGGCGTGGTGCGGATGAAGGAGCTGATGTGCGATGGCGTGATGGTTTCCACCGCGGCCGGCAGCACCGCCTACAACCTCTCGGCGCACGGACCGATCCTGCCGATAGGCTCGCGTACTCTCGCCCTGACGCCGATCAGCGCCTTCCGCCCCCGCCGCTGGCGTGGTGCGATCCTGCCCGAGCAGACTGAAGTGAGCTTCGAGGTGCGCGATCACGGCAAGCGTCCGGTCAGTGCCGTCGCGGATTCCACCGAGGTGCGCGATGTGGTGCAGGTCTCGGTCGCCACCGATGAAAACTGCGCCGTGCGCCTGCTGTTCGATCCCGAACACGATCTCGAGGACCGCATCCTGATGGAACAGTTCGAGACCTGAAAACAGAGGAACGAGGACAATGGCCTCCAACCCCGCCGCGCCTTATGGCGTTGACCTTCTGCCGATCGCCATCACGCCCTACAAGGCCGGCAACACTGGAATCGATTACGTCACGACATTCGACAGCGGCGTCGCCGGGCCGCACCTGATGATCAACGCGCTGACCCACGGCAACGAGGTCTGCGGGGCCCATGCGCTGAAGTTCCTGTTCGATCACGAGGTCCGTCCGACGAAGGGCAAGCTGACGTTCAGTTTCGCCAACGTCGATGCCTATGAGTCCTTTGATGCCGACGACCCCTACGCTTCCCGCTTCGTCGACGAGGACTTCAACCGGCTGTGGAACGAGGAAACGCTGGACGGCGACCGCGACAGCATCGAGCTGCGCCGGGCCCGCGCGCTGCGCCCGGCCGTCGATCAGGTCGACCATCTGCTCGACATTCATTCGGTCGAGCTGCCGCAACCGACCATGCTGATGTCGGGTGTCACAGCGAAATGCCGAGCGCTGGCCGAAAGTATGGGCAAGCCGAGGCACGTCATCATTGATTCCGGCCACGTCGCCGGGAAACGTCTGCGCGACTATGCCCGGTTCGACGATCCCGCCGAGCCGCACCAGAGCGTGCTGGTCGAGTGCGGTTATCACTTCTGTCGGGAGGCCGCCGACATCGCGATCGACACCTCGCTGCGCTTCCTGCGCCATTACGACGCCATCGACCCGGCCTTCATCACCAAACACCTGGGCGATACATCGGATGACGAGGCCCAGCTCTTCGTCGAGGTCTCGGGACCGGTCACGATCGAGACCGACAACTTTGTCTTCGATCGTGTCTTCGAGGCTTTCGAGATTGTGCCCGAGGAAGGCACGCTGATCGGCACCGACGACGGAGTCGAACGCCGCACGCCCCACCCCGACTGCATCATGGTCATGCCCGCCCGCGAACCGGTGAAGGGCAAGACGGCGGTCAGGCTCGGTCGGCTGGTCTAGGCAGTCTCAACATCGTCATCCCTGACAAGGCCCGGAAGGCCGCAGATCCGGGACCCATGCCGGAGCGTTTCAACCCATAACAGACCGGCCGCAAAGCTCCGGCATGGGTCCCGACTCTCCCGTTGGTCGGCCGAGACGACAGTGCTTGAGGTTCTAACCCCCTCCGCGTCGATAGGCGCGGTCGAAGAGGAAGAGGAAGGCGTCGCGGCTTTCCTCGGTGTGTCCGGTAAAGGTCAGTGACACCTCGCAGCGTTCGATGACGACGAGCGCGATGCGGCGGGGTTCGGACGGCGTGATGGTGATGACGACATGGCGTCCATCGCCGTTAACGTCCACGCGGTGACCGTCGACCGTGTAGTCCTCACCATCGAGTGCGCGGGGCAGAAGACGGAAGAAGTCCTTCACGGTGATCGCCATGTCCTTGACGATCGCGACAGCGTCGCCACTCATCCGCCGGCAACCGGAGGCCAGGCAGCCAGAGCGTCGCCCTCGACCAGCGCGCGAGTCGCACGTTCGCCCGGCGCGACATAGATGCCGTTGATCAGGACCAGATGGGCCATCTTGTGTGGCACCTGGTAGCGATCGAACACCTGGTTGATCGTGGTGTCCTCATCGACCTCGATCCGGACGGCGTTCTCGACCGCACCGGGGGGCATGTAGGGGGCCAGGGAGGCAAAGAGTTTCAGTGTGACCTGCATCGCGAATTCGTGATCGCCTCGGTGAGACAAGGAACGGGGCGGCCGCTTGTGCGACCGCCCCGCTCCGGATGGTAACGGATGTGGCGGAGACTAGACCCCGAGGCGCGAGAGCGTCTCGTTGCTGGGCACGCCATCGGGCGTCCAGCCGCGGATCTCATAGTACTCCGGCAGCATGGTATCGAGGCCGCTGGTCTTGCCTTCGGCCGGACCGGTCCTGGCCGCGTCCTTCAGCAGGCGCTCGGGCAGCGTGTCGTCCTTGCCCGTGAACCCGGCGGCCAGATTGAACCGACGCTCCAGGTTCCAGATGCGCTCGCCGACTTGCGCCAGACGCTCGGCCGTCCACTCACCCTCACAGGCCGCGTCGATCTGCGGAGCGAAATCCTCCAGCGTCCAGGCAAAGGTCGTGAAGACGCACATGCCCGAGCTGTCGACGGCCGCCGTGGCGTCCTGGAAGGCGCGGACAAGACCGGCCTTGCCGTCAGACACCAAGGGGTCGGTCTTCTCAGGGATGCCGAGAATCTCCGAGGCCACGGTGTAGCTGCGGAGATGGCAGGCGCCGCGGTTCGAGGTGGCATAGGTCAGGCCCATGCCCTGAATGCCGCGACCGTCGTAGGCCGGGAACTCCTGGCCCTTGACCGCCATCGACAGCTCCGGACGACCGTACTTCTCGCACAGAAGCTTCGAGCCGAGACCGATCTCGGCACCGAAGCCCTCGGCCTTGCCGGTGAGCTCGGCGACCGCACAGAGCGCTTCGGCGTTGCCGAACTTGAGTTCGATACCGCCGGTCTGCCCGGTCGTGATGTTGCCATCCTCGAACATCTCCATCGCCGCACCGACCGTGGCACCGAACGAGATCGGGTCCATGCCCTGCTCGTTGCAGATGAAGTTGGCGAAGGTCAGCGCTTCGAGATCGTCGACGCCCGTGGCCGCACCCAGGGCCCAGGCCGCCTCGTACTCGAGACCGCCCGAGATGATCTGGTACTCCGGCCGTTCGGCGACCGAGAAATGCGTGCGGTCGATCTCGGAGACACGGCCGCAGGCGATCGTGCAGCCAAAACAGGCTGCGTTGGTCACCAGATTCGGCTTGCCGTCGCTCTCACGCACATCGGCCATGGCCTCGGCACCGATGTTGTTGGCGCCTTCGAACTGGATGTCGCGATGATTGCGGGTGGGCAGCGCACCGACCTCATTGATCACGTTCATCAGCACCTGGGTACCCATGGCAGGCAGGCCCTGGCCGGTCACGGCGTTGTCGGCCAGCACCTGCTTGGCGGCATTGGTCGCCGCGATGAACCGCTTGGGATCCTTGACGCCCACGCCCAGCGTACCGCGGATCGCAACCGCCTTGAGGTTCTTGGAACCCATGACGGTGCCGACGCCCGAACGGCCGGCGGCGCGGTGCATGTCGTTAACGATGCAGGCGTACTTGACACCCTTTTCGCCCGAGATGCCGATCGAGGCCACACGGATGATCGGATCGCCGTGGTTCTCCCTGATCGCCTCTTCGGTGTCCCACACCGAGGTGCCCCAGTGGGCCGAGGCATCACAGAGCTCGGCGTCACCGTTGTTGACCATCAGGTAGACCGGGTTCGGGGACCTGCCCTCGAAGATGATCATGTCCCATCCGGCGTTCTTCATCTCGTTGCCGAAGAAGCCGCCCGAGTTCGAACAGGCGATCGCGCCGGTCAGCGCGCCCTTGGTCACGACCGAATAGCGGCCGGCCGTCGAGGCGCATGTTCCAGTCAGCGGACCGGTGGTCATGATCAGCTTGTTGTCGGGCGAGAGCGGGTCGACCCTGGGGTCGATCTCTTCGGCCAGGTACTTCGTCGCCAGACCGCGCTGGCCGAGGTAGGCCTGCGCCCATTCCATGTTCAGGGGTTCAGAGGTGCAGGTGCCGTCGGTGAGGTTCACCCGCAGTATCTTTCCAGCCCATGCCATCGTTCAGTTCCTCCCTCAGGCTTGCGCGGCGGCATCGGCGGTGGCCGCCGAGGCACGCATCTTTTCGAGACCGGTCCAGTTCGCATCGACATAGGTGATGGCATCCGTCGGGCACGCCGTTGCGCACTCGGGATCGCCACCACAGAGGTCGCACTTGATGACCTTACCGGTGTCGGCGTTGTAGTTGATCGTGCCGAAGGGGCAGGCAATCGTGCAGACCTTGCAGCCCACACAGAGCGAATCGCTCACGACCTTGGCGCCCGTCGCCTTGTCGACCGAGATCGCATGGGTCGGGCATGCCTCCGCACACCAGGCTTCGGCACACTGGGTGCAGGTATAGGGGACGAAGCGTCCCTTGCCCTCGAAATTGAAGACCTTGATTCGCGACTTCGAGGGATTGAACGTCCCCTCGTTGTCGAGCGAGCAGGCCAGCTCGCACTGCAGGCAACCCGTACATTTGTTCGGGTCGATCAAGAGCGACTTGTGCATGAATACCCTCCCTGTTCCGCCGCTGCTGGCGGTTGCTGCCATCATAGGAAGAACGTTTCCGGATTGGTAGATGTTAATTGTCGCCTTTGTTGCAAATGCTTCGCAATATCAATAACTTGGATGTAGTCTCGGCTGGTCCGCCAGAGCACCTCCGGGGTGACCGGCATGTCGAGGTGTTCGACACCACGGGCACCAGAAACGGCCTCGTCGCCCCCTTCACACCCAGCGGATTGGTGGTGCAGCGCGTCTCGTACGTGCGCATCGCAAAATGACGGCAGATCGTCGGCGCACGGGAGAGTGTTGTGCACCGCAACACCCCCCGGGCATCGCACACACCTCTTCGAGGTCAACCGACCTGATGATCCCATGCGGGTGATCCGAACGCACAACGACAAGGTCGCCGATGTAACGCCCGCGATTGGTAAGGAAGCGCCGACCCTCCTTGCGCCGAACCGACGACCCGGGGGCCAACCGCACTCATGCCCGATTCCTCGTGCGCGATGCGGCGGGGGGCACCAGAGGCCGCGCCAGCGGAATCGCCTCGGGTACCTTGTCGTCGTCGACAATGCCGGTCCCGGACTCCTCGAAATGGCCGAGCATCGCGAGCAAGGCGCGCGCGGTCTCGCGATCGGGCGCCATCCGGGTCATCAGAAGCGGGGTCTTGCCGCGCTGCATGGCCACAGCGTTGCACGCGTTCATGCAATGGGTCAGGCAGACGATCTCCTGCACGCTCTTCTTCTGTTGGGGTGTCGCCTCTTCCATGACGAGATTGAAGAGCCGCTGACCCGGCCGGATCGCCTCGCTCTCCATGGCGCAGAGCGCCTTCCAGCGGCATGTGACACACACGCGCAGCGTCGCCGATGCGCCGCGTCCGCGCCTTTTGCCTCGATCCAACACCGCTCGCTCCGAAAACCTGGCGCACGATGCTGCACAAACCGCTGCGCCACTGCAAGCGTTGCGAAAGGACCCGCAGGACGTCGGCTTTCGTTCAAGCCTTCCCGCGGAAGAGGGAGAGCCATGGCACAAAAGCACGCTGGAGAATTGCCGAGTCATGGCGCAGGCGTCCGATGCCTTGCGGTTCGACGACGTCTGGCTGGATCCGCCTGCCACCTCGCGCGCGTGCCCCAGCGGGATCGTCAGCGGCCATTATCGCGAGCGGTTCGAAACGTGAAACTTCCGTGATCACCGCACTCGCCTTGGAGGCCGTCATCGTTTTATGGTCGGGGCAGAATGGGGAGGCGCCGGGTTCTGAACGTTGAGATGGCAGACGCGACCAGCATTGAACTGAAGGCGGGCGACGGCGCTTCGGTGATCGTCGTGAGGGGATCGTGGACACTGGCGACCGTCAGTGGCCTCGACAGTGACGTGCGGGCCCTGCAGCCGGATCGCCGGAAACCGGTGAATATCGATCTCGGTGCCGTCGATTTGCTCGACACCGCCGGCGCCTGGGTCCTGTTCCGCCTGCGGGAACGCCTGCGCAGCGAAGGCTGCGACGCCAGCTTCGCTCATCTGGGCGACAGCCACGAGGGCCTCTTCCACCATATCGGAGTGTGCAACGAGCACCCGCCGATGCCGATGCGGCGCTTCCGCCCCTTCCAGCGCCTGGCCGACCGGACCGGCTATCACGCCTGTCAGACCTGGCTCGAAGTCCGCGACATGATGTCGTTCTTCGGCGAGCTGATCCTGACCATGATTCGCGTCCTCATGCAGCCGCGACGTCTCAAGGTCGTTTCGATCATCAGCCACATGGAACAGGTCGGCATCAACTCTCTGCCGATCGTGGGACTTCTGACGTTTCTGGTGGGCGTTGTCCTGACCTTCCAGGGGGCCGATCAGCTGCGCCGGTTCGGCACCGAGATCTTCACCGTCAACCTGCTGGGCATTTCATTTCTTCGTGAGACCGGCATCCTCATGACCGCCATCATCATCGCCGGCCGTTCGGGCAGCGCCTTCGCCGCTCAGATCGGCACGATGAAGGTGAACGAAGAGGTCGATGCCATGCGCGCGCTCGGTATCAATCCGCTGGAGCTTCTGGTCGTGCCGCGTGTCATCGCTCTGGTTCTGGTGATGCCTCTGCTGGGCTTCTTCGCCAACATCGCGGGGCTCACCGGTGGGGCGCTGATGTCGATCGTGGCACTGGATCTCTCGATCGCGCAGTTCCTGACACAGCTCAACGGCGCGGTGCCGATATGGGCCTTCTGGGTCGGCATCATCAAGGCGCCGTTGTTCGCTTTCGCGATCGCCATGGTCGGCTGCTACAACGGCCTGAAGGTCGGCGGCAGCGCCGAAAGCGTGGGCAAGATGACCACGCGCGCGGTGGTACAATCCATCTTCCTCGTCATCGTGATCGACGCCATGGCCTCGGTCATCTTCTCCTTCATCGGGATCTGACCCCATGGCCGAACCCGCACGCATCGAACCCGGACCTGAAGGCGAAATCGAACACGATGCGGTCATCCGGCTGCGCGGCGTGATCAACCGGTTCGGCACGCAAACCGTGCACGACGGCCTCGATCTCGATGTCCGACGCGGCGAGGTGATCGGCGTCGTGGGCGGATCGGGCACCGGCAAGTCGGTTCTGCTCAGGACCATCATCGGGCTCCGGGAACCACAGGGCGGCACGATCGAGGTGCTTGGGCGCGACAGTCGCAAGCTCAACCACAGGCAGGCCAGGGAACTCCGCTCCCACTGGGGCGTGCTGTTCCAGAACGGCGCACTCTTCAGCTCGCTGACCGTGGCCGAGAACATCATGATCCCGCTCAGGGAGTACACCGACCTTGATGACCGGCTCATGGAGGAGCTGGTCAAGGTGAAGGTCACGATGGTCGGGCTCCCGGTCGAGGCGGGCGACAAGTACCCCGGCCAGCTCTCGGGCGGTATGCGCAAGCGCGCCGGTCTCGCTCGCGCTCTGGCGCTCGACCCCGCCATCGTTTTCCTGGACGAACCGACCGCCGGCCTCGATCCCATCGGTGCGGCGAACTTCGACCAGCTGATTCGCAGTCTTCGGCAGAGCCTGGGCCTGACCGTGGTCATGGTGACCCATGATCTGGACTCGCTGATTGCCATCTGCGACCGTGTTGCCGTCCTGATCGGGAAAAAGATCGTGGTCGGCACCATTCCCGAGCTTCTTGGGTGCGATCAGGCCTGGATACAGGAATACTTCCGCGGACCGCGTGCGCGCGCCGCATTCGGCAATTGAGATCATGGAAACACGCGCCAGCTATACACTTGTCGGCACCTTCGTTCTGATCCTCATGCTTGGAGGTGCGGGCTTCATCATGTGGCTCGCGAAGTTCTCCAGCGACGTGAGGTTCGACACCTATCAGATGTTCGTCTCGGGATCGGTGACCGGCCTCAGCTCCGATGCCACCGTGCGCTACCGCGGCATTCCGGTCGGCCACGTCACGGATATCCGCATCGCACCGAACGACATCGACAAGATCCGCATCACCATCGAGGTCGAGGCCACGACGCCGGTCCGGACCGACACGACGGCATCCGTCGAGATGCAGGGCATCACCGGCGTCGCCTATGTCCAGCTGAGCGGCGGCAGCAACGATGCGCCGTCGCTTGGCCCCGAGCCCGGCCAGAGCGTTCCGACAATCAGGACCGAGGCATCCGGGTTGTCCGCCTTGTTCGAATCGGCCCCGGACATGATCAACGCCACCATCAGGCTGATGGACCGCGGATCGGAGCTTCTGAGCGACCAAAACCGCGCCTATGTCACCGATATCCTGTCGGACGTCAGCCAGATCACCGGCCAGGTCGCCCGGAACAGGGAGGCGATCAGCTCACTGATGCTTGATGCCCAGGCGACGCTGGAAAGCGTGCGCGGCACCAGCGAGAACATCGAGAAGGTCAGCGCCGTGCTCAGCGCCGATATCGATACGCTGATGAAGGACGCCAGCGAGACGCTCGCCAGCCTGCGCACGACGCTGGGACATGCCGACAACGTCCTGGTGAACGCCGAGCCCGAGATCCAGGCCACACTGGTCGATCTCCGCGCCACCGCAGCGTCGATCCGCAGCACGTCGGAGACCGCGGAGAACATCCTCGAGAACAATCAGGCGTCGATCAATCAGTTCGCTTCGACCGGTCTCCTTGAACTCACTGCGCTGATCACCGACACCCGCTCGCTGGTCGCCTCGCTGACACAGGTCGCGATCCAGCTGGAGCGCGATCCGGCCTCGTTCCTCTTCGGCGGGGCACAATCGGGATATCAGGCACAATGACGCACGGGCGCACCATGCAACGTCGACTCTTCCTTCAGGCGGGCGCCGGCCTGGCCGCGGCGACCGCGTTGAGCGGTTGCCAGGAACTGCTGCCCACGCCGGAGCCGCCGCCGAAACTCTACCGCCTGACGCCGAAGAGCACCTTCGGCGACGATCTCACGCCGGTGAGCTGGCAGCTCGTGGTCGACGCGCCCTATGCCGAGGCCGCGATCAAGACCCAGCGCATCGCGCTGATGTATTCGCCGATCCAGCTCGACTACTACGCCGGTGCCAACTGGATCGACCGGGCGCCGGACATGATCCAGGGCCTGATCGTCGAAAGCTTCGAGAATTCGAACATGATTTCCTCGGTCGGCCGCCAGTCGGCCGGTCTGCGCAGCAACTTCGTCCTGTTGCCGGAGGTGCGTGAGTTCCAGGCGGAGTACTTCGAAACGAGCCTGCCGGTCGCCCACGTCCGCATCAACGTCAAGCTGATCAAGATGCCTGACCGCACGATCGTCGATAACGCCAGCTTCGAGGCATCGACACAGGCGATCTCCGACTCGATGGATGCGATCATCAAGGCCTTCGACGATGCACTCGGCAAGGTTCTCAGGAACCTTGTGCGCTGGACCCTGACTGTGGGCGACGTTTACGTCTGACGCCTGTCGGAGAGTCGCCATGACCCGGCGTGCCGTCGTTGCCATGATGGAGCACGAGACGAACACCTTCTCGCCCGTGCCGACACCGCTGGAGCGTTTCAACCCGGTTACGGGGACCGATGTCATGCGCCTTTTCAAGGGCACGGGCCTCGGCGCCAGCGTCTTCGGCGGTTTCCCGCTCGCCGACATCGGGAATGCCGGACTCTCGGTGGTCACCGTGGCGGACGCCAACCGCGCGGAGGCCAAAGCCGCATCCGGGCGCATCCTGACGGAGTCCTGGTCGGAGAAGACCGCGTGGATCTTCCACTCCGAACCGCTCGCCGAGACCGTCGCCAGGGCCAGGACGACGCCCTCGCCGTCCGAAACCGCCTTACTCCTCGACGTCGGCGGCGACGCGCATGCTGACGATTGCATCGGGATTGGTCACCGCACCGTTGTCGTTGGGGTCGCCTTTCCTGATCCGGTCGACGAACTCCATGCCTTCCACGACCTTGCCCCAGACCGTGTACTGGCCGTCGAGGAAGTTCGAATCGGCGAGCACGATGAAGAACTGGCTGTTGGCGCTGTCGGGATTCCGGGCGCGCGCCATCGATACGGCACCACGAACGTGGGGTTCCAGCGAGAACTCGGCCTCGATATCGGGCAGATGCGAACTGCCGCGCCCGGTGCCTGTGGGATCGCCGGTCTGCGCCATGAAACCATCGATCACACGATGGAAGACGATACCGTCGTAGAAGCCCTCGCGGGCGAGGGTCTTGATCTGTTCGACGTGTCTGGGAGCCAGATCGGGGCGCAGTGCGATCACGACGCGACCGCTTTCAAGGTCCAGATAGAGCATGTTTTCGCGGTCCTCCGCGGACGATCCGGCAACCAGCGACAACATGACGGCAGCGAGGGTGCCGAGAAACAGGGACCGTCTTGTCATGAGAACTCCGGGGAACTCCGGTTGGCAGGGCTTCAGGGTGTCTTGTCCGGCAGCGGCCAGCGCGCGGGACCTCCTCATCTCCAACGTCAGGGCATGATCATCTCTGGTCAGGTCCCGCTTTTGAACGATTCCGGCCTACTTGCGGCGACGCCTCAGCAGGCGCTCGGCGGCCAGCGTCAGTCCGACAGTTAAGATGAACTTCAAGATATCGTCCAACACCTCTTTGGGACCTTCAGGTTGCTCGAGTACATCACTGATGTAGTACCAGAGCAAGCTGAGCAATGCGCCGAACAGAGAGACCGTCAACAAGACGGCACCGCCACCAGCAGTGACGATCAAGCACCGCTTGACCCGTCGAAGGGCATCGCGGACGCTGAGATCACCGTCCAGGTCCTTACCCTTAACCTCATCCTTCTTAGCTTCACGGTCCTTCTTACGGATCGTTTCGGCGAGCGTATCGTGGTCCTGGTCGAGCAACCGGTCTTTGCGCTCGGCTTCATCGTGGGATGTTGGCTCGGCGGTCAACTCCGGCTCCTGAGGTCAGTGTCGATCAGGTAGCAACGGGCGACGCCATAGCGTCCAGATACCCGTCGATCTTGCGCGCGAAGTGTTCCTTGATCCGATCAGGATCAATTGCCTTGCTGCGCACACCCGGGGCATAGGTTTCACTCCATGGGGTGTCGGCCTCATGCGTCTTGTTGCGCAGATCCCAACCGGAAAACCGCTTGTAGATGTCCCACACCATACCGAGCACGCTGCGCACATCCTGGTCGTCGTCCGGGATGGACGGCTCAATGTATTCCACGTTCTCCCAGTTCATCACGCCCGCACGAACCGTGATCGGCGCACTGCGGAAGCGCTTGAACTCGTGAAACAGCGACGGAATCACAGGGCCGTGCCGCCACGCCTCGATCGGCTCGTCGAACAGCTGACGACCCAGCGTGGCCAACACCCAGCCGTAGCCGATGTAGACCAACTTCTGAAGTTTCATAGGGTCAATGCCGCGACCTTCCTGGTCGGCTCGATCAAGGAAGAAGTTCGCAACATGAGCGGCCTCGTAAGGCATCATACTCGGATCTCCCCTTATGTAGTAGTCCCCGATTTTAAGGGGAACATCGTTCACTGGTCAATGTTCACTGGTCAAATAGGTCAAGCGCCGCGCGACGTTCGTCCGGTCACGCGCAGGCCACGACGTCGTTGTCGCTGTCGCTGTCGCCCATGCAGGGATAGGCCGCCCACGATCACGTCTGCCACCACCCGGCCACCCCACTTGCCCCATTCGGGGTTGCGCACGACAATCATGGCCGCCTCCAGGGCGTCAGACCCCGCTTGAGCCGCACCTCGACGACCCGCGCCGCGAACCAGCAAGCGTTCAGCCTCAAATGACCCAGGCGGGCGGTTTGCTCGGGCTCCTTTTCATTCTTGAGAGGTCGCATTGAACGCCAGATAGATCAGGATCAATTTCACTGCCGCGTCATCGCTGGGAAAATGACCGTGAGTTCAGATAGCGCAGCGAGCCAACGCCTTGGCGTCTCACCGCTTGAACCGTCATGAAAGTGCGGGGACTGTGGGATTGCTCGTGTATCGCGGCACACGCCGGTCGAGCACGTCGTTGACGCATATCGAGCCGTTGTCGAGAGACCCCGGGCGCGGCGGTCTACTCGCTTGATGCGACGGATGGTGTGTCGTTCAGCAGTGCTTTGGCCGCGGCGATCTCGTCGATCGTCATGTGTTCCGTCAGGTGCTCCTGAGCCGATGCGCCGATCGGCATATGCTCCGCCGCGAGGCCATAGTAATAATAGGCCTGCACGAAGTCCTGGGGAACGCCGTAGCCGGAGCTGTACATGAAGCCCATGCGATACTGGCTGCGCACGTGTCCCTGCTCGGCTGCAGCGCGGTACCAGCGGACGGCGAGATTGTCGTCGCGTTCCATGTGCGCGCCGTCGCGATAGAGCTTGCCGAGCTGGAATTGCGCTTCCGCATCGCCCGTGTCGGCAGCGCGGGCGATGTGATCGACGCCCGTCGCAACGTCCCGGGTGACATGAACGCCAGCGATCAGGACCAGACCGTAGCGCACCATCGCGGGCACGAACGCGCACGCGGCGGCGGCGGCATAGTAGGTTACCGCAAGGGTGCGATCCCTGGTGACGCCGATGCCGTCGTCATACATGCGGCCGAGATTGAACATCGCGGCGGCATGTCCTGAGTCCGCGAGCGGCGTCCAGATTGCCACCGCGGTCTCGTACTGACGCTGGCTGAACGCCAGCATGCCATCTCCGTAGGTTCCGGCGCGCGCAGGCGACACCGCAAGGAATACGGCCACAGCGGCCATAACGAGGCGTCTCAAGGTCATCGTCTCCCCGGATTCGGCCCGGACTCAATGCACGGACACATCGCGTGGCGGCGAAGCCTCCTGGACGGTGCGGCTCGGCCCGGCCTGGTGATGGGCCACGCGCCAACCAGCCCCTTCCTTGCGGAAAATGTTGGTCGCGACCAGCATCCCGTCGCCGAGGCCTTCATAACAGATCACATGGGCTGTTGCCCCGCTCACAAATGCACGGGCACCCACACAACGCACCCCCGGCGGGCTCGCAAGGATCGCTTTCCAGCTCTCCATGACCGCCGTGCGACCGACCAGAGCCTGCCACCCGGGATGGATGCACGTGATGGCGTCAGTGGACGACCAGACCCGTTGCATCGCCTCCATGTCGCCGCGTGCAAACGCGACATAGAAGTCCATATTGGCCTCCAGAACGGCCTCCTCGTCGGTCATGCCGCCTCCGGCCACAGGTGCAGGTCAGCCGGATCGTCGGCCCGGACAATCCTGGTACAGACGACCCCGATGCTGCCGCCGATGCTGCCACCGTCGAAAACCGCGTTGTTATGCATGATGCTCCCGATCCGGTGTGCGTCGGACAGACGAACCCGGTTATCCCCCCGGTTATCCCATGAATGGCATCGACCGTATCCGACACCCTGCCGCCTTCGTGGAAACGTGCATGACACGACGACGGCGCAACGGCACGCTCCCCGCACGTCCTGCAATCGCTCCTTACAACGATGTTCGCCTGCCGGCCAGTTCCGGTGCGGATGACGCGATCGGGCCGGGAGCGGCGGGGTCCTCAGGAACCGCCCGCGTGAGGCAAGAGACGCTGCAGGGCCTTCCGGACGACCCGGAGGTTGGCCGCCTCTTCTCCGGCGGTTGAGGCTGTGGTACACTTCGGCCTGCTCAACAGGGGGCCGGCCATGAACGACATCCCGGGCGACATCAAATTCCTGGTGACAGCCGCGCCGCAATTCCCCGATGAGGAGGCCCGCAGGGCCGCGCGCCGGCTGTTCGGCAGGGATGGCGACGTCAAGCCCCTCGACAGCGACCGCGACCGGAACTTCCGTCTCGGAAACGATGACGGCCAGTGGGTTCTGAAGTTCTCCCATCCCGATGAAGACGTCTCGGTGATCGACTTCCAGACCCGCGCGCTGATGCACATCGCCGGGACCGATCCCGGCCTCCCGGTTCCGCATGTCGTGCCGACCAGAAAGGGCCAGCCGTTCGGCAGGGCCAGGGCACCGGACGGGCGCACCAGCATCGTGCGCCTGCTGAGCTGGGTGCCGGGCCGGGATCTCTACGAGGTCGAGGATACCCGCCGGCTGCGCCACAGCGCCGGCGCCATGGTCGGCAGGCTCGATCACGCGCTTGCCGGCTTCTTCCATCCGGCCGGGCTCCACACCATGCTGTGGGACATCAGACAGGCGCCGCAGCTGCGCATTCATACGGGCGAGCTCTCAAGGAAATCCTGGCAGAGGCTGGCGAACCGGGCATTCGACGGCTTCATTGAGCGTGTCCTGCCGCGCTGGACCCACCTGCGCGCCCAGGTCATCCACAACGACGCCAACAAGGCCAACATGGTGGTCGATCCCGACAGGCCGGACGAGGTTACCGGCGTGATCGACTTCGGCGACATGATCCACGGCCCGATCGCCGCCGAGATCGCCATGGCGGCCGACAGCTTCGCCATGGATGCGCCCGACCCCGTCGAACGGATGATCGACGTCATGACGGGTTTCGACTCCGTCTTCCCGCTGCGCGAGGACGAGGTTGACGTGCTGTTCGACATGACCGTGGTGCGCTTCGCCATCGGTGCCGCGATCGTGGCCCGCCGCGCCGCCGCCCGCAAGGGCTCGCCCGACTATCTGCCCGGCTTCGACAGGCGCGCGATATCCGGCATCGACCGCATGTTCACAATCGGCCGCGAGGCGGCCACGGAACGCTTCCGTGACGCGCTGCGCATGCCGAAACGCTGCGTCATGGGCACCGTCGACACGCCCGAGGCCACCGACCTGCCGGAACAGCTCAAGCGCCGGCACAGGTATCTCGGCAGGCACCTGAGCCTGTTCTACAGGAATCCGATCCATGTCGAGCGCGGGCGCGGTGCGATCCTCTACGACGCCAACGGACGCGCCTTTGTCGATGCCTACAACAACGTCACCAGCGTCGGGCACTGCCACCCGCATGTGGTGAACGCCATGCACAGACAGGCCTCGGCGCTCGCCACGAACACGCGCTACGTCTATGCGATCCTGGCCGACTATGCCGAACGCCTGCAGGGCACGATGCCGGGCAGGCTGCAGTGCTGCATCCTGGTGAACTCCGGCAGTGAGGCGAACGACATCGCCTGGCAGATGTCGACCATGCTGACCGGCAAGCGCGGCGGCATCGTGATGGAGCACGCCTATCACGGCATCACCGAGGCGACTGTCGCCATGTCGCCTGCGGGCATCGACTGGAACGCGCCCGACCATGCCGGGAAGGTCGCACCGCACATCGCCACCATGATCGCGCCCGATACCTATCGCGGCCCCTATCGCCGCGGGGAAAAGGGCCTGGCCGACAAATACGCCGCCGATGCGGACCGCGCGATCGCCCAACTGGACGCCAGCGGCCATGGCACGGCGTGCCTCATGGTCGACACCTCGTTCTGCAGCAACGGCATCCCCGACGTCCCGAAAGGTTATCTCGGGAAGGTCGCCGCCAGGGTCCGCGCCGCCGGCGGCATGATCGTCGCCGACGAGGTGCAGTACGGCTTCGGACGCCCCGGCACGCACATGTGGGGCTTCGAGTACCACGGCATCCGTCCCGATATCGTCACCATCGGCAAGCCGGTCGGCGACGGCTTCCCGCTCGGTGTCGTCGTCACCACGCCGCAGATCCTGCACGATTACATGGAGGTCACGGGCCTCTTCAGCACCTTCGGCGGCAACCCCGTGGCCTGTGCCGCCGGCCTTGCCGTGCTCGACGTGCTGGAGCGCGAGGACCTGCTCGCGAACTGCCGCATCACCGGCAACCACATGAAGGCGGGCCTGACCGAACTGATGGGTCGCCACGAATGCATCGGCGATGTCCGGGGCCATGGCTTCGTGATTGGTGTCGAGATCGTCGGCAATCGCGTGACTCTGGAGCCCGATGCGCCGATGACGACCGCCATCATGAACCGCATGCGCGAACTCGGCGTGCTGGTCGGACGCGAGGGCCATCACGGCAACGTCTTCAAGATCAGGCCGCCCATGGTCTTCAGCAGGGACAACGCCGACAGCCTTGTCACGGCCATGGACCAGGCCATCAACGAACTGACCGCAACGAACTGACCGGGAGTTGGAGCATGTACAGTCACATCACATTGGGCACCGACGACCTCGGGAAGGCGGTCGCCTTCCAGGGGCGGGCCGGACGGTCACGCTCGCAAGCGTGAGCCTGCTGGTCGACGATCGGGGGCACCTGCCCTCCCCTTCAGGCACTCTCGCCAGGCCCTTCCGCCGGCTCGACGAAGCGTAGCGCGTCAAGGATTGCATCGACACCGGCATCCGGCGCGGTGGCCCGGGTCGAGAGTTGCCGACGCCAGGCGCGCGCACCGGGCTGCCCCTGGTAGAGGCCCAGCATGTGACGGGTCATGCGCCTGAGCGGCACGCCCGCCGCCAGATTGCGCTCCAGGTACGGCAGCCAGGCCTCGACGATGCCGCGCCGGGTCGGCCCGCGGCGATCGTCGCCGAACACGAGCCGGTCGGCCTCGGCCAGCACATACGGCGCATGATAGGCGGCCCGCCCGATCATGACGCCGTCGACCGTCTCGAGATGCTCCAGCGCCGTCCCGAGATCCGGAACGCCGCCGTTGATATTGATCTCAAGCTCCGGAAACCGTTGCTTCGTGGCGTAGACCACATCGTAGCGCAGCGGCGGTATCTCACGGTTTTCCCTGGGCGACAGCCCCTGCAGCCAGGCCTTGCGCGCGTGCACCGTGAAGCTTGTGCAGCCGGTCTGCGCGATCCGTTCAACGAACGACGGCAGGGTTTCCTCGTCATCCATGTCGTCGATCCCGATGCGGCACTTTACGGTCACCGGCACGGAGACGGCCCGCGACATGGCTGTCACGCAGCGCGCGACGCGCTCGGGTTCGGCCATCAGACAGGCACCGAACCGACCGGACTGCACCCGGTCGCTGGGACAACCGACATTGAGATTGACCTCGTCGTAGCCGAAATCCCCGGCGATGCGGGCCGCCTCGCCCAGGGCATCGGCGTCGGAGCCTCCGAGTTGCAGGGCGACCGGATGTTCGACCACGTCGAAGCCAAGCAGCCGCTCCCTGTCGCCGTGACGCACCGCCTCGGCCACCACCATCTCGGTGTAGAGCAGCGTTCGCGTCGTCACGCAGCGCAGGAACGCCCGATCGTAGCGATCGGTACAATCCATCATCGGTGCAACGCTGAGGCGGCGGTCCGGTCCGTTCATGGTCCGCTCATGATCTGTTCATGGTCCTGCGGGCGTCCCATGCACCTGCCCGCAGGATCCTGCGCGGCGGTTCGCATCAGGCACACGGAACCGTTCACATGGCTCCGAAGACGCTGCCCCCAGGTGATGGTCATGCCTCCGCACACATCCTGCCAAGGTGCGGATCAGTCGAACTGCTGTGCGATCTGCTCGGTTCCAACGCCTTCCTTCAGCACACGGAGATCGTGGTAGCTGACCGCCGCAACAGATGCCAAAACCCCTATGCCGATCAACTGTGGGAACACTAAGATGATGGTGATGGAGAAAAAGTTTACGCGTATCAGGTCTAACGCGCCGACGGCCTCGAACACAAATAATGTGATGAATATCGTGACGAAAAAGAGCACATAAAAGATCGCGAAGACAGCCAGAGAGACCGCGATGATCGCGATGATGATGGCCAGAACCTTCCAGCGGTAACCCTTCGTCAACGCAATGCTTCGACCCATCGACGGGAACGGATTTATCTTTTCGACCACGGCAGCCGGCAGTACCACCCACAGCAGGACGAACAGCCAGAGCAGCAGCGCCCACGCCGCAATCGGACCGATGATCGGAACCATTAATGTCAGAAGAAAAAAGGGAACCATGACGATTATGGATCCAATCAACAACACCACAATCAGGAAAAGCAGGCGCAGGACGTTCTTCAGGGACTGGATTAGAATCTTGATCCCGTCGGCCTCTCCTCTGTGCAGAAGAGAGACGACACCGTAGGTGATGCCGCCCGACAAGAAGAAGGATATCGCCATAAATCTAATATTCACTTCGAACATTATCTGGATGCTGTCTAAATCTTTGGACTGCAGGCCGAAGAACTTTACAATCAGGTTGACCAGCTTTTTGGGCGTCGAGCTGACTTCCTCTTTAATTAGCAGGTTGACGAGATTTCCGAGCAGGTTGACGAGTTCTTTGAGCACGTCGATAAACGCTTCAAAGCTTGACGGGGGTAGTGTCGGCAAATTCGGCGTAGAGTCCATACTCTCATTCAGGAATAAATCTATTACAATAGCCAGCAGTATGCTGGTGGCCAAGAGAACGGGAAGAAACCGTGTCAGATTCCGAAAGTACAAAGAAATCCCGCGTCCCAGCACGGAGCCGATTCGAAACGCCTCGATTTTCATGACTGCCTTCCTGTCGCCGACGAAATACTAACATATGCTCAGTTCACCTGAAAGATCCAGTATCAGTGAAGAAGGCTCGGATCCTCGCCAGGCAGTGTGCTGACGGGCTCACCCAGCGCGACGCGCTCCCAAGCGCCCTTCGTGGTGTGCGCGTCGATGGCTTCAATGAATCCCGGCGGTGTTTCGTCATGGACCAAGGTGAGGGCAATCAGACCGCCGGGGTGAACGATACGCAGAAGTTCGTCGAACCACGTGGCCACGCGATAGGCGGCTTCATCGAGCGCACAAATGATGAAACAGGGTTCGCCGGTCATCGACATGATGGCGGCGCAATAGATGGTTTCCGACGCCATGTCGCCGGTCGTCCAGCGCAGCAACTCGGTCTCGTCCCTGATGCACCGCCAGCCTTGAGACCGACCGGACACCGGATTCACGCATGTCTCCCATTTCTGTGCTGCAATTTGCCCCCGGGCTTCACATCACGATTTGCACACCAGGTCCATGAGCTTCCCATAGTCGGTCACAACACCGTATTTTACGCGATTGGCCGCGATATGCTTGCCGATTGCATCGAAAAACCTGTCGGCGCACGCGATCTTCATGTCCTCGATCCCGCGCAACATCATCGTGGACATGGTGCCTTTCGTCTCGGCGACGAAGTAGATGTGCTGCACGCTGCCATCCCTGAAGGAAATCGCCCAATCGGGGTTGTAGCCCCCGACAGGCGTGGGAATGAGGAACCCGCGCGGGAGTTTCGCGTAGACAACGACCTCGCTGCTTGTATCCAGTGCCTTCACGAAATTCCTTTCGACATCGGAGTCGGTGATCGCATAGTCGTAGACGTGTTTCCTGAGCTTAGCCGTGGCTCGGGAAAAATCCTGGCCGGCCTGGTTCGCCGTGAAGATGTCCACGTCGTAACGCTCCTCAACCTCGTCGTAGGCCAGACCCTCGATCACCATAGAAGCCTTCTGCCCGGCGATGATGCGCGAAGCCTCGGCGATGAAGTGTTCGGGGTTCATCGCGAATTGCTCAAAAACATCCGGTTTGATCTGGCCGAGGATGTTCGCTGCCGTGTCTCGGGTCAGCGCCGCGTTCCCGGCCACCTTCCCCACGAGGTCGTACTGCACCGGGGAACGAACCGATTCCCCCTGTTCGGTCGTCGTGCCCGTGCTCGTGAAGGCATCGCCGCGATGAAGCTCGTCATCGGTCAAGGCGTCACTCTGCACGCCGCTCTGAACCGTATACTGCAGGGGCGTGACCCGAAGCTTGCTATCCAGCTCGGCGACACATTTGCGGATCAGCTCGGCTGATTCGAATTCGACCCGGTAAACGGCCTTGCGGTTGATACGCGCCCAGAGCTCCTGGAACTCCTTCTTCTTGAGGTTGTCGTTGAGAGGATTGGTCTTTGGCTTGCGGCCGTTATCGACCTCGGGCAGTTGCGCGTCGCTGAAGACGCTTTCGATAAGCTGGAAAACCTGCTCGGCGTATGGCTTCAGACCGTCGGGCAAGTCGGCCAGTTCTCCCCTGGCCCTGGCCTCGTGCCAGGCATCTGCGATCCGGTCCGCATCGTCGGTGTAGTCATGCTTCACCAGATAGCGGTAGATCAGTTTGGCCATGGCGGCAGTCACCTCAACCGGGCCACGTTCGGTCGTGAGTGTCTTGCCCGTGAAATAGGCTTGGGTGGCCTGCCGCGGACGCGAGGAGAGGGTGTCCACGATTTCCTTCTGCAGCCCGGCCACGAAGTCCGTGTAGCTCTCGCTCGCCACCACGGTCAGCACGTTGATGTCGTGCACCGTCGCCGGGTGGTCCATCCTGTCCCCGTGCCTGTCGACGCCGAGCCGCAGGCCGCGGCCCACTTCCTGGCGCCGGGAGATGGTGTTGTCGCTGTGTTTCAACATGCACATGACGAAGACGTTCGGGTTGTCCCACCCTTCGCGCAGCGCCGAGTGCGAGAAAATGAACCGGGTCGGTTCGTCGAAGGACAGCAGGCGCTCCTTGTCCTTGAGGATCAGGTTGTAGGCGTCCAAGTCGTCGGAATCGCCCGAGCGGGCACCGACGGCCGGATCCTTGAGGCGGTTCGTCTTCCTGTCGATCGAGAAATAGCCGTTGTGGGTCCGGGCGGAGTCGATGCCGGCGAGATATGTCCGGTATGCCCCGTTGTCGATGGCGAGCGCCGACAGGTACTCGGCCTTCAGCAGGTCATACTCTTCCTCGAAGACCCGGGCATAGTCGCCTTTCTCGTCGGCCCGGTCGTAATCCCGATACTTCGCCACCTCGTCGATGAAGAACAGCGACAACACCTTGATGCCCTGTGCGTAGAGCTGTTTTTCCTTGTCCAGGTGCGCCTTGATCGTCTCGCGGATCTGGATACGGCGGATGTCGCGTTCCGTCAGGTCGCACGTGGCCTTGCCGGCTTCAAGCACCAGGCCATTCGTGAATTCGACGCGGTCGGTTCGCGCATCGATGTCCACAACGAAAAAGCCATTCCTGTATTGATCCAACCCGCCGGACAGGTCGAAGAGGTTATCGCCATATGCAAGGCGCTTCAGCTGCCGTTTGATCTCGCCCGATGCGAGCCTGATTTCCATCTCGATGCGCGCCACGGGGGCCTTCCTCGAGATGTCGATGCCTTCGAGGTAGAGATAGGCGTGAGTGCCGGCCAGCCCGCGGGTCTGGATGCCGCGCACCGCGATCTTCTTCACCAGCTTACCGTTGTAGGCGTCCAGCGCGTCCAGCCGGTGAACGCGGTTGTGCAGGGTCCGGTGCGTCGCCGAATAGCGCAGGATGAACAGCGGCCTGAACTTCGGCAGCGCCTTCATCGTGGCCTCGCCCTCCATCTTCTGCGGTTCATCCAGGATCAGGATCGGCCGGTTCGAGGCGATCACGTCGATGGGCTTGCGCGACTGGAAGTCGTCCAGCTCCTCGTGGATGCGCCGGTTGTCGGCCCCGCGCGCGTTGAACGCCTGGATGTTGATCACCATCACGCTGATCCCGTCGTCGGACGAAAAGCTCTCCAGTTCGTGCAGACGCCTGGAGTTGTAGATAAAAAACCGCGCCTTCCTGCCGTAGCTTTCAGCGAAGTGGTCGGCTGTGATCTGCAGCGACTTCCTGACCCCTTCGCGGATGGCGATGGACGGCACCATGACGATGAACTTCGACCAGCCATGGCGCTTGTTCAGCTCGAAGATAGTCTTGATGTAGCAATAGGTCTTGCCGGTGCCGGTCTCCATCTCGACATCGAGGTGAACGTGCGTCGCGGCCAGCGCGTCCTTCCTGTAGGCCGTCCTGACGGGAACGCGTACGCCCTTGCTGTCGAAGGTCGTGAAGTCCGTCAGCGACTGCGAGTCCGGCAGGTTCTGCCGTCGCTGAACCCTCCGGATGTTCTCCAGGATCTGCTCATCGGTCAGCACGAGGTCGGCGTTCCTGAAGCCTTCCTCGAAGGTGCCCGTCTGCGCCCCGCGGCCCGGATCGATGCGATAGGCCGGGCCGGAGGTCATGGGCTGGCCTTCGAAACAGTCGACCACGTCGTTGACGGCATGGGTCTGATAGGGCTGGACCTTGAACTTGAGCTTCATGGCGTACGCTGCTCCTGTATTCTTTCTGCAAAGCGCCTTCCGAAGAAACGATGCAGAAAGGGCTAACCTGGTGATATTGCGAGATTTCAGGGGTGAAAAAGCTGTCGGTTATTCTGCAAGTCTCCATTCAGGCTTGCGTCGCGTGCCTGCATTGAAAATAAGCCCCTGCCGCCGCAGTTTCGTCAGAAGGTTACTGATCCTGACCCGCCTCTGCTCCGGAGACAGGGCATCGCTCAGCTTACCGGTCAAAAGGCGGTCGATCCCGGCGCGATCCGCTTTGCCGAACTTGCCCGGATCGTCGAAGAGCAATCGGGCATGATACGCATCGTCCCGGGCGCGTGTCCGGATGTATTCGGCCTTGCTCGCTGTGGCGGCAGCCACCTTCGCCGAAACGTGAATGTTGGGCTTGCGTCCCTCGATCAGACGCTCGCGCCGAAGATGGCAAAGGTCGCTGACGGCATGGGTCTGATAGGGCTGGACCTTGAACTTGAGCTTCATGGCGCACGCTGTTCCTGCATTCTTTACTGCAAAGCGCCTTCCGAAGAAACGATGCAGAAAGGGCTAACCTATTGATATTGCGAGATTTCAGGGGTGAAAAAGCTGTCGGTCATTCTGCAAGTCTCCATTCAGGCTTGCGTCGTACGCCTGCATTAAAAATAAGCCCCTGCCGCCGCAGTTTCGTCAGAAGGTTACTGATCTTGACCCGTTTCTGCTCCGGAGACAGGGCGTCGCTCAGCTTACCGGTCAAAAGGCGGTCGATCTCGGCGCGATCCGCCTTGCCGAACTTGCCCAGATAGTCGGAGAGCAAGCGGGCATAATACGCATCGTCCTGGGCGCGTGTCCGGATGTATTCGGCCTTGCTCGCTGTGGCGGCAGCCACCTTCGCCGAAACGTGAATGTTGGGCTTGCGTCCCTCGATGAGACGCTCGCGCCGAAGATGGCGAAGGCTGTCTTCGGATATCGGCAGCCCTTTCTGAACCCGGTCCAACGCCAGTACATTGGCCAACGGCAACCCGGTTCTTTGCATGAGCATCCGGCTGTAGGCCTTATCGAGGATACGCCCGTGAATCGTTAATTTCACGGCATTCGGCTCGGTTAAATCGTAGTCAGGCAGAGGAAGGAAGCGCTCTTGCTGGCGACGATAAATGTCCTGAATGCCATAGCCCATACGATCGATCATGTTCAGTTCGGTCATGGCTTGGGCGAGAAACAGATTGCGATAGCGGCGCGGAACTCTTTCCCCGAGAACATAATCTTCGGGTTTCTTTTCCTCGAAGAAACCTCCTTCGTTCTGAAAGATCAGTCGGTCAAGCTGCTCGACGATCACAATTTGGCCCGATCGGGTGTAATCCTGATGCGCGATGCAGTTATGCAGCGCCTCCAGAACAACTCTTTGATCGTACTTTGAGACTTCGTGTGGCAGCAGTTGATTACCGGGCAAAATACGAAGCTGGACGTTCCGGATGCGTGAGAACAGCTCCGATGTCGCCAGCAGGAATGGAGGACTGAAATGCTCGTAGGCACGCTCTTCTCCTTCGAGCTTCCAGGTAATCTCGGCCGGATGGGGATTCAGCATCCACGCCGTCTCCGGCTTTCCCAGCAGCAGAAGGGCCGCTCGGGTAATCTGGCCATTCTGTGTGACCTTTGCCCGGTCGAGAAGAACCGCGTCACTCCAACCGGCGATCTCGTCAGCCTGGAACCTGTTCGCGTACTTTTCTGCGAAGCGCTCGCGCGCAAGCTTCAAGGCGGTATCATCCAGATCGGCGAGGGTCGTGTCCGGCAGGATCTGCGCGGTCCAGTCGGTCGCAAGGGTTTGTGACCGTATCTCGTCCAGCTTCTCCTGACCGAGCGGGACAAGGCTCTCCCCCGCTCTCCCATAGTAATGCCCCTTCCAGCCGATCGCCATCCCGCGCGGCGCGGCCGGAATCTCGAACAGCACCACCCGGTGGCCCGCGTGTGTCAGCACATGAATATCCCGGAACGTGAAGCTGCCCGTCCCGTCCCGGACCTGCTGCTTGTCTGCTTGCAGCCGTTCGGGGGCTTCCTTGTAGTCGGTACCGCAGACCTGCCGCGTCTTGTCATCGACACCGAAGACAAGCCATGCCCGTTCATACCCACGCAGGTTGGCCTCGTTGGCCAGAGCCGAAGCGTATTTCCCCAACTTGTCTCTGGAAAAGCTCTTTTCGCCGCGCTTGAACTCGACAACCTCGCTTTCCCAATCGGAGAGCAAGCCGGTCAGCAGGGTGGGCAGGGCGGTGGAAGCCATGGGTGTGGTCAGATCGACTTGATGTCGGTGGTGGGGGAAAGCTGGCGGAAGATCTGGGTGACGTTGGTCTTTACCGCGTCCGAGACGAAGCCGTTGTCGCGGAAGACGGCGCGCAGGGGCTCGTGGCGCGCCAGGTCCTTCACCAGAGCCTCGGTGATGACGGGGTCGAAGCAGGCGACAAGGGCGTTGTCGTCGACGAGGAAGACGGCCTTGTTTGTGCCCTGCACCGTCTCGCGGCGGATGGGCAGCGTCAGGTCCACGCCCCAATCGACCAGCACCTGGAACAGCAGGTCCTCGGCGGTGCGATCCGCCTTCACGTTGTCAACCATGTTCACGAGGTCGGATTGCTTCAGGTCGTCCGGGCGGTACCAGACGTCCTTCATGTTGGACGTGTCCACCTTGAGCACCCGGAAGCCGACATCGCGGTTCCAACCGGGGTGACATTCGCCTTCGAGGATGTTCGCACCCGCGCGGCGAATGCGTTCCCGACTGACGTCCGGGATCGTCCTGAAACCGGCCTTGAAGGCTTCTGACCTTTCGCCCACTGCCTCATCCAGCTGGACCATGATGAATTTCCGGTTCCCGCCGTCTTTCGCATTCTGAAGCTTCACGGAATGCGCAGTGGTCGACGACCCCGCGAAGAAGTCGAGAACGATGTCGTCGCCTTCCGTCATCATCTCGATAACGTCTTGAAGAACGAGTTCATCCTTGGGGAAGTCGAAAAAATTGCCCCCCATAAGAGCGCGCAAGCGTTTGGAGGCAGCGCGACCGTCCTGATAAAACACGCTATACGGGGCCTGAAACTCCCTGTCCTTCAGATACCTCTTGATGCAGGGCACTGAATTCTCATCGTCCCCGAAATGAATGCGGTCGTCGTCAATCCACTCCTGCATGCGCTTTGGGTTGCTTATCCTCCAACCGCTTGAGGGAATCTTTACAGGCTTCCCGGTTCCCGGATGAAGCACCTCATATTGAGGTCCACCGCCCCCGGGCCAGGAAATGTTGTCAGGGAAATAGATGCCTCACGCATCGACATGGGCATAATGCTTGTGGGCTTTCGCAGGATGACCATGAGCCAGCGACCGATACCATTCCTTCATGCTCTTGGTCATCGCTTTGTGGTCAGCGCCATGCTGGCGTTTCAGCCGCTCATACTGTGCATGGATATCGTCCAGACCCTTCTTGCGCTGCCGCCAGGTCACCCCGTTCTCGCGCAGGTATTCTGAATCGCGGGCATAGCAGACGATGTATTCGTGCGAGACGGAAACCAGCCGCGAGTCGTTCTTGCGCCCGGCCGCCCAAACCATGTCGGCGACGAAGTTGGACTGACCGAATATCTCGTCCATGATCAGGCGCAGCCGTGGCTGTTCGCCCTCGTCGCAGGAAACGAAGATTGCCCCATCCCGCATCAGCAGATTCTTCGCCAGCCTGAGGCGCGGGGCGATCATGGTCAGCCAGTTGGAATGGAACCGCCCGTTGCCATCCGGGTTCGCAACAAGACGTTCGCCTTCCTCACTCCGTTCTCCCGAGGCAATCTCGTGCGCCACCTGATCCGCGGCAAAGCGGTCGCGATAGATGAAATCCTTGCCCGTGTTGTAAGGGGGATCAATGTAGATCAGCTTGACCTGCCCAAGATAGGTTTCCTGGAGAAGCTTCAGCGCTTCGAGGTTGTCGCCCTCGATGAAGAGGTTCCCGGTCGTGTCGAAGTCAACGCTCTCTTCGCGGCAGGGGCGAAGGGTCTTTGCAATCGGCGCGTTCGCCAGTACCAGCGCCTCGCGCTTTCCCGGCCAGTCGAGCCGATAACGCTCCTGCGGTCCGTCCACGATGTGGTCGCTCAATTCCTGACGCAGCCGATCGAAGTCCACGGCCAGACGCAGCTTGCCCGCCTCGTCCCGCGCCTCGGTCACGCAGCCGGGGAACAACGTGCGGAGCTTTGCGATGTTGTCCTGGCTGAGGTCGGGGCTGTGCATCTTCAGCCTGTCCATACGCACCCTCTCAATCTCTCAATCATCAACACGGGCATCGACATGGGCGGCGGCGGGACGGCCTGTCCTCATCCGCTCCAGGTCCCGCCTTGCCGCGCGCAAGCGGGCATGGATCGCCACGCGCCTGTTGAACTGCTTCTCGCACCCCTGCACGAATGACCGTGTTCATCGGTTTCCGATACCGGATCCCCCTGTCCCGCCGCCTTCCTTCACGATGCGAAGGTCATGATAGCCGACCGCCGCGACCGACGCTCCAAGCCCCAGAAGCACGGCCTCGACGATGCTGTAGATCAGCACGACGACAATCGACGGCGCGCCGCCGCCGAGCGGACTGACGGCCATGCCCATGCCGGCGAGGAGCAGTGACAGGACAAGACCGATCGCCAGGGACAGCACGGTCCACAGCAGAATGACACCAAGCACCGACCAGCGATGCCCCCTGGTCAACTGTGCGCTCCGGCCCAGGCCGGCGATCGGCCCGCCGCCCTCGACCACGATGGCCGGCACCGCGACCCAGAACATCGCATAGAGCCAGAAGACGATCACAACAAAGGCGATCGCTCCGAGGACCGGAATGACGTTGAGCAAGATGATGTTGAGCAAGATCAGGACGATGACGACCGGGATTGCGACCAGGACCAGAAGCAGAAGGCGCGGCACCGAACTCAGGGATCGGACGAGGATCTCGGTCCCGCCCGCCGATCGTCCCCGCAGATGCGAGACGACACCGTAGGTCACGCCGGCGGAAATCCACATGGCGCACCCCATGAAGACCACGATCATGGCCAGCCCGCCGACAGCCGACGATCCGGTCACCTCCATGGCGTCAGCAGCGTTCGTCGCGTTCAACAGCGCCGGATCGACCGGAAACACCGGAAGCAGAAGCGCCAGGACGATGCCCGGGAGGCTGGCAGCCAGCATGAGCGGAACGAAACGCGCGATGTTGGCAAAAAACGTCGAAAGCCCCCGGCCGATGACCTGGCCTGCCCGAAACCCCGCCCCGAATTCCGTGTTTGTCATGCCCTTCTCACGGCCTCAGGTTGCATCCTGCACCAGCCTGCCAAATCCTCATGCAACCTGAAAGAGCCAGTAGCGGTATGGTCGCAGGCGCTCATCGGTCGAACCGCAGGACGTCGCGCGCCTCGGCCTCATGCCAGTTGCCATAGCCGCGGTAGTAGCGCTTCGAGGCGTCGTCGTGGGGCTGAAAGTCGAGCGGCGTGACCGCGCCCGACATCAGTGCCTTGAAGACCAGCGCGTTGCGCCGCTGCTTCAACACGATCCGCTCGGTGAGCGCCTCCAGCGGCCAGCACTGCCTGACTTCGTTCTCAAAGGCGTCGACCTCGGCCTTGCAGGCGGAATCGTCGACCAGGTTGATGTGTTCATGGGGATCGTTCGCGAGATCGAAGAGGCTGCACGGCCCGCCCTCCCAGTGAACATACTTCCTGGTGCCGCGCCGGATCAGCATGCCGGGTGCGGGGACACCCTCGAAGAATATCTCGGACGCGGTTTCGTCGGCCCATCCCGAGGCATCGCCCGCCACGAGCGGCATCAGGCTGCGGCCTTCGACAGGCTCCACCAGATTCTCCGTTCCGCCGTCGAGCGCCATGTCGAGCAGCGTCGGCATCAGGTCCATCAGCGACGTGCACTGGCTGACACGCCTGGAGCCGTTTTCTCCCGGCATCGAGATCATCAGCGGCACCCGGCAGGCATGTTCGTAGAAGCTCATCTTGTACCAGCAGCCGCGCTCGCCGAGCATGTCGCCGTGGTCGGCGGTGAAGACGATGGCCGTGTTGTCGTCGAGCCGTGCCGCCTTCAGCGCATCCAGCACCTTGCCGATGAGGTCGTCGACCAGTGCGATCGAGCCATAGTAGCCGTGGCGCGAGCGCCGGATGTCCTCGTCCGTCACTTCGAACTCGCCCCGGTCGTAGTGGCCGTAGAGCCATTGTCCGTGCGGGTCGCGCTCCCCGGGCACCATGAACGGTGTGACCGGCATGTCGATATCGTCGTGACGGTAGCGATCCCAGTACGCAGGCGGTGTGACATAGGGATCGTGCGGATGGGTGAACGAAACCTTCAGCAGGAACGGACGATCGTCGGGCCCGCGCGCATGGTCGTAGAGCCAGCGCACGGCGGCATGGGCCGTGTCGTCGTCATGGTCCTGCTGACTGGCGCGCTCGGCGATGCCGGCCGTAACGACGTTCTTGAGATTATGGAACCAGTCGAGCTGGCGGTCGGGCTCGTCCCAGATGCCGAACCAGCAGTTGTCAGCCGGGCAGATGTCCATCGTGAGCCGCTTCTCGAGCCCATGGAGCTGGTCGGCGCCGATGTAGTGCGCCTTGCCGGCCTGCACGGTGACATAGCCGTTGGCACGCAGATAGTGCGCGAAGGTCGGCGTCGAAAAGGCGTAGTCGCAGCCGCTGTCGAAACAATCGACTGCAGACGGAAGATGTCCGGTCAGCAGACCGGCGCGTGCCGGCACGCAGAGCGGTGAATTGCTGTAGTGGGCATCGAAGATGACGCTGTTTTCGGCGAGGGCGTCGAGCCTTGGTGTCCTGACAACCTTGTGGCCGTAGGCCGGAAGAAAGAACGGTGCGAGCTGATCGGCCATCAGGAACAGGATGTTCATCGGTCGCGCCATGATGCCCCTCCATGCGAAGAGCGCAGTGAAGCCCGGATTGAACAGTCGTTCAATGACGCAGGCGGTCGGTCCCGGGGAAGCTGTGCGCTGACCCGGCGAAGGGCGGCGGGCTGTTCGCTCATCGCCTCACGCCCGTCCCGCCGCCGGAAACGAAAAGGGCCGGCCCCGAAGGACCGGCCCGGAAACGCACAACGCGATGAGGATCAGGCAGCGCCTTCGTCGATCCACATCTCGTCCCAGAAGTAGTAGCCCATGGCACCATAGGGATTTGCCTCGAGGCCCTTGATACGGCTGGACTTGCCGTCGAGCCACGGCAGGAACACGGGCAGGATCTGCGAACCGTCGTTGTAGAGCAGCCACTGCATTTCGCAGTACATCTCCTTGCGCAGATCGAAGTCGGTCTCGCCACGCGCCTCAACCAGCAACGCGTCGAAACGCTCGTTCTCCCAGAAACTTTCGTTCCAGTCCCCACCGCCCTTGTAGGCAATCGAGAAGATCATGTCGGCGACCGGGCGGCCTGCCCATGAGGACGCCGACCACGGCGCGGTCATCCAGACCGAGCCCCAGTAGCCATCCGACGGGTTGACCCTGGCCTTGACGTTGAGGCCGTTCTCTCGCGCCAGCGAAGCATAGGCCTCGCCCGCCGCCGCACCGCCGAAAATGCTGTTGGCAACGTTGAGTTCGAGCTCGACATTCTCCATACCTGCCCGCTTGAGGTGATAGGCGACCTTGTCGGGATCGGCCTCACGCATCGGAATATCGTCGCAGTGCATGGGGTCGAACGGCGCAATCGGGTGGTCGCGACCGACCGTGCCCGTTCCGCTGAACGCGATGTCGTTGAACTTGTTGCGATCGACGGCGTTCTTGATCGCGAGGCGAAGGTCGTTGTTGGTGAAGGGATCGGTGTCGCCGCGCATCGGGAACGTCAGATGCGAGCCGCTCGCCACCAGCAGCGGCGAAGCAGCATCGGATTCCCGGAGAGAGGGCAGAAACTCCGCCTCGACCGTCCGAATGATGTCGACCTCGCCACTGAGAAGGGCGTTGAAGCGGGACGCGTTGTCGGGAATGCCGAAAATCTCGATCGACTCCGTCCAGGCGCCGTCTTCCTTCCAGTAGTTCTCGTGACGCGAGAAGATCGAAAAGATACCCCACTCAAGCTCTTCGATCTTCCACGGACCGGTGCCGACGTAACCGAGGTTGTAGTCGTCGTGATCCTCGGGCTGGACGCTGAAGTGATACTCGCTCAGCACCGTGGGAAGATCGGCGTTCGGCGCGTCGAGCTTCACGACGAGCACGTCGTCGCCATCCGTGCCGAACTCGGTCACGCTCGAGATGTAGCCTTTCGCCGGCGACGGACTGTCTTCAACCCAGTGACGGTAGAACGAGTGCACCACATCCTTCGATGTCATGGTCTTGCCGTTGTGGAACTCGACGCCCCTGCGCAGCGTGAAGCGCCACTCGGTGGCATCGGCGTTGGATTCCCACTCGGTCGCCAGCGCACCGACGAGGCCGTTGTCGCCCTGGCCGGGCCTGGTCTCGGTCAGGCGGTTCGACAGCGCACCGTTACGGTCGAAGTCCGACCAGTTCACCATCAGAATCGGGTCGACCGTGCCGCCGGCCGTATCGTCTGCGGTCGCCAGCTTGACGTGGCCACCACGCTGCGGCGTCGCTGCCCGGGCTTCCCTGATGGTTGCATCGATGAAGGTCGAGGCCGCAGCCGCCGTCAGGCCCATGCCCAACAGGCCGGCATTGAAGTCGCGGCGCGACACCCTGTCCTTCATGAACTCGGATTTCAGCAGTTCCTTCCTGTCCACGTGACGCCTCCTCACATCGTTGATGGGGCACCCCCGCGATCCATCGCGGACCGTCATTTTTGCAGGTTTATCCTAGCGGCCACTTACCGGGTTGCAAGTGCGGATACCTTGCCCGCAGGATCGGCGCTTCTTCGGGCCGAATGTGCCGGGATGGCGGCCAGGTCCGCTCCTCCGAACATGTGCCGGGGAGGCGGCGTGCAGAATTGGCCATATCCGGACAGACGTTGCCCGACTTCGCGCGTTTTGGGCACCACAAGCGGGGTCGTACCGATTCCGGTCCGTAGAGGGGGCCGTGCCCTGTGGTCAGACGACACGCTTCAGGGGTTCGGTACGGCCGTAGAACAGCGCTCGAACCTCGGGGCTGTTGGCCATGCCCGGACGGTCGCGGTAGCAGAGCGTGGCAATGTAGCGGGTGGTTTGCCCCTCGACCGGCGAGACCCTGTGCAGGAGATGGCGGCCTCCGAACAGCATCAGGGTGCCGGGCGTGATCGGAACGGCCTCCACCCGGCTGCGATCGCCGTCGAGCACACGCGAGAGACCGTCATAGTCGTCGAAATCCTCACCGCGCAGGCCGGAAACATATTCATAGCGGCCGCCGCCATCGGGGGCCTGCAACATGACGGAAACCGTGAACTGCGCCTCGTCGTAATGCCAGCCGTGGCTGTCACCGTCGTTCATGACGTTGATCGTGATCCCGCCGACGGGGTCCTCGAACCTGTGAAAGCTCTCGTAGCCATGGATCCTGCCGAGGAAATCACGCAGCGGATTCCAGCCGTACAGGGTCCGGAGCGGACGTGTTGAGGCCAGCTGGTCGCAGCCCGGGACATCGAGCTTCGTCGCCTCATGGCACCGGCGAGAACCACCACCCTGTCAAGCTGGAAACTTTGGCGACCCCTAGGGGAATCGAACCCCTGTCTCAACCGTGAAAGGGTTGTGTCCTAACCTCTAGACGAAGGGGTCGCGGGAGGTGGCGTCTGGATAAACGCTCGACGCGGCGAAATCAAGCGGCCGGGATACGCCCGACGCGACGCATCCGCACCTCGGCCGGCGAGCGTCGTTGACGGCAGTTCACCGAATACATGACGCCGATGCGCATATGTAAACCGATGTGCACCGAACCTTCCTGCATGCCCACGCGCGCGGCGATGCTGAACGGCTGCCACCTGGTCCGCATCGGGTCGGGATCGGTCTGCACGACCGGGTACTGAAGCGGCGGAGCCGGTCCGCCCGGCGGATCAGCCGGCCTGCGCAACATCCTCGACGATCAGCTGAATCCGCTCGTTGCCTTTCCAGCGGTCCATGCGGAGATGGCCAGCCAGATAGAGAGCGCCACCGCCGCGCGCCATCAGCGCTTCGCCGATCGGCTGGCCCGCCGCGCGAAAGGCAATGGCCTTGAGCCGGCTGCCATCGCCGCCCGCGACCACACAGCGCACATGGTTCTCGCCGACAAGATCGGCGCGCACGATGTGGCCGCCCATGACGGCGAATCGCGGTTCGGCATTGCCGACACCAAAGGGACCGATGCGTTCGACCGTGCCGACGAGGTCCCCGGTCGCCGCACCGACAGCCAGGGCACCGTCGACACCGAGTTCGGGAACATCGGGGCGCGCCGCAACCTGATCGGCCAAACGACTGTCGAGAAACTCGGCAAGCGCGGGCAGCCTGGCCTCCTCGACGGTCAGGCCCGCGGCCATGGGATGGCCGCCGCCGTTGACCAGAAGGTCGGACTGGCGCGCCGCCGTGACGGCACCGCCCAGGTCCACCCCCGCCAACGAACGTCCCGACCCCTTGCCGATCCCGTCTCCGAGCGCAATCACGAAGGCAGGCCGGTTGAACCGTTCGGTCACGCGGCTTGCAACAATCCCGATCACGCCCGGATGCCAGCCCTCGCCGGCGACCACGATGCAGGATCGATCGGCCTGGCGTTCGGCCGCGTAGATCGCCGCATCCCTTACGGCTTCCTCGATCGCGCGGCGTTCGGTGTTGAGTTCGTCGAGCCGCAGCGCAAGGCCGGTTGCCTCGTCTTTGTCCGTGGCGGTGAGCAGGCGGACGCCGAGGTCGGGCGCACCGATGCGGCCACCGGCGTTGATGCGCGGGCCCAGGACGAAACCCGCGTGATAGGCCGTCGGTCGTTGGTCGATCCGCGCGACATCGCTGAGCGCAGTGAGCCCGGTGTTGCCGCGGTGCGCCATCATCCTGAGACCCTGCGCGGCGAACGCGCGGTTGAGCCCTGTCAGCGGGACCGAATCGCAGATCGTCCCCAGCGCCACCAGATCGAGCCACTGCATCAGGTTGGGCTCCCGGCGCGTTGCGAACCAGCCCCTCCGCCTGAGTGCCCGATTGAGCGCGACAATCGTCACGAAGGTCACGCCGACGGCAGCCAGGGCACCAAGTCCGCTGCCGTCATCGAGCCGGTTCGGGTTCACCACGGCGCAGGCCGGCGGCAAGCCGGCTTCGGCCATGTGATGGTCGAGCACGATCACCTCGATGCCCGCCTCGGCGGCGAGGCGCAGCGGTTCGAAGGCCGAGATGCCACAGTCGACGGTCACGACCGGCCCTGCCCCCCGATCGCGCAGAGCGCAGAGCGCAGCGATATTCGGGCCGTAGCCTTCCTTCTGCCGATCCGGGATATGAACCTCGGCATCGGCACCCACGGCCGCGAGGTAATGCATGAGAAGCGCCGAGGACGTCGCGCCATCGACGTCGTAGTCGCCGAAGATGCCGATCGTCTCGCCGCCTTCGACGGCGTCGGCCAGCCGGTCGGCGGCCCGGTCCATGTCGGCCATCACCGATGGGTCGGGAAGCAGACCGCGCAATCGCGGATCGAGGAAGGTCCCGGCGGTCTCGGCGGTCACCCCGCGGGCCGCGAGGACCCGGGCCAACGCTTCGGGCAGGTCGAGACGCTGGGCGAGCGCCATGGCGGCGCGATCGTCATCGAGACGCGGCCTCCAGCGCCGGCCGCTCACCGAGCGCTCGACACCGAGAACAGCGCCCGTCATCCGCCGAAATCGAAGGTCTTGCGCTCCAGGTTGTGCTCCGCCGAGACGACACGAACGGTCCCGGTGCGCGATCGCATGACAATCGACTCCGTCGATATACCCTGTGCGTGGTGATGCACGCCGCGCAGCATCCAGCCGTCGGTGACACCGGTCGCGGAGAAGAAGATGTCGCCGTGGGCGAGCTCGCCGATGTCGTACTTCCTGGCGAGATCGTCGATGCCCATGCGCCGGGCACGCACCTTCTCTTCGTCATTCCGGAAGTTGAGGCGTCCCTGGAACTGACCGCCGATGCACTGCAGAGCCGCTGCCGCGAGCACACCTTCGGGCGCACCGCCGATGCCCATGTAAATGTCGATCCCGGTCTCGGGCCGCGTCGTCGCGATCACACCGGCAACGTCGCCGTCCTGAATCAGCCGGATGCGGGCGCCCGCCTTTCGGACCGCGGCGATCAGGCTCTCGTGGCGCGGACGGTTGAGGATCAGGACAACGAGATCGGAGACCTTCACGCCCCTGGCTTCGGCCAGCCGGGCCAGATTCTCGGCGGGCGCGAGATCGAGATTGACGACCCCATCCGGCAGACCGCCGCCCACGCCGATCTTGTCCATGTAGGTGTCCGGCGCGTTCAGGAACCCGCCGTCCTCGGCGAATGCCAGGACGGCAAGCGAGTTGGCACCGCCGGTCGCGCAGATCGTTGTGCCTTCGAGCGGATCGAGTGCGATATCGACCCTGGGACCGGAGCCGCTGCCCACGGTCTCGCCGATGTAGAGCATCGGGGCTTCGTCACGCTCGCCCTCACCGATCACGACTGTGCCCTGGATGTCGAGGCCGTTGAGCCCCCTCCGCATGGCATCGACGGCGACCTGATCAGCCGCCTTTTCATCGCCTCTGCCCATCAAGGTCGCGGCGGCAATGGCGGCGGATTCGGTGACTCGGACGGCTTCGAGGGCCAGATCGCGATCGAGCGACATCGGTTTCCCCTTCCAAGGACTGGGTACGGTGGATTCAAGGTACCATACCCGAGCCTCGGCGCTCCTGTCGCCGGGCTCATGACGATCCATCAACAGCAAACGTGCTCAGAGATGCTCAATCCGGATGGTCATGGGCGGTTCCGCCACCGCATCCAGCGCGGCAATCCGTTCCAGGGCCCGGCGCATGGCGGCCTCGTCGGTCTCATGTGTCGTCATGACGACGGGCACGATCTCGTCGGGGTCACGTCCGCGCTGCAGCAGGCTTCCCACCGAGATCGCCGCGTCGCGCAGGATCGCCGCCACATCGGCTATCACGCCGGGGCGGTCGGCCACCATCAGGCGGATGTAATAGGCTCCGTGGCGCCGGTCGATCGAAGCGGAGGAGCTTGCGGTCAGCTCAGAAGCACGAACGCCGAACAACGGCAAGCGGGCACCGCGCGCGATATCGACAAGGTCGGCGACGACGGCCGAAGCGGTCGGTCCGGCACCGGCGCCACGACCGACATAGGTCGTCGCATCGACGAAATCGCCCTCGACCACGGCCGCGTTGAACACTCCATCGACATGAGCGATCGGACCGTCCTCGGGCACCATGCAGGGATGCACGCGCTGCTCGATGCCGCCCTCGCCGCGCTGGGCTATCCCCAGCAGCTTGATGCGATAGCCGAACTCGCCGGCGAAGCCGATGTCGAGCGCAGTGATCCTCTCGATGCCCTCGACATGGACGCCATGGAAGTCGACCGGGCGCTGAAACGCGATACTGGCGAGGATGGCAAGCTTGTGAGCGGCGTCGCCACCGCCGATGTCCAGCGTCGGATCGGCCTCGGCGTAGCCGAGCCGCTGGGCGTCCGCCAGGACCTCGTCGAAGGGCGCACCCGCCTCCCGCATCATCGTCATGATGTAGTTCGAGGTCCCGTTGAGGATGCCGTAGACGCGACTGACCGCATTGCCGGCGAGACCTTCGCGCAACGCCTTGATGATGGGGATGCCGCCCGCCACAGCCGCCTCGTAGCCGACGTGAACCCCGGTCTCGTCAGCTGCGGCGGCGATCCCGGTGCCGTGCACGGCGAGAAGCGCCTTGTTGGCCGTCACCAGGTGTTTCCCCGCGGCGAGCGACGCCGAAACGAGGTCCCGCGCGATCCCCTCCTCGCCGCCGATCAGTTCGACGACGACATCGATCTCCGGGTCGGACGCCATGTCGCGAGCATTCCCGACCCATCGACAGGACGAGAGATCGACTCCGCGATCACGTGACCTGTCGCGTGCGCTGACCGCCACGATGTCGATGGGTTTGCCGCAACGGGCTGTCAGGATAGCGCGATGGCTCTGCAGCACATCCACAACCCCTGCGCCGACCGTTCCAAGGCCGGCGATGGCGACACGCAACGCCGACATCAGGCGCCGAAATACACTTCGACGCGACGCTCGCCCGCTTCGTCGACGATACCGGCTGCCTCGGCCATCGCGCTGTCGTCGGCCGCGGCCTCGATCAGGATGTCGCCCTGCGACACACCGTTGCGGATCAGTTCGTCGGCAACAGCCGTGGCGCGGTCCAGCGACACCTTGAAGTTCACCGGCTCCCGCTCGGCATCGGCCAATCCGGTGACGCTGCGGCTGGCATGACCGATCAACCGGATCCTGCCGCCGGTCTGCCGATGAAGCGCTGCAAGCCGGGCCACGATCTCGCGCTCCTTCTGACCGAGCGCCGACGATCCACGACCGAATCCGATGATCGCCACAAGCATCTCGGAGAGGAGCGCATTGCCGGCGGTCGTGAAGGTCGGATCGTTGATCACTGTCGTCGGGCTGCCCGCAGCCGCAGCCGTCCGGGTCTGCAGCGTGGCGTCAGGGCCGGAGGCGTCGGGCAGCTCGTCGAAGCCCGGGTCTTCATGGGAGATGCCCGGAACCTCGGTCGGAACCGGCACGACCGCCGGAGACGTTTCGTCATCGGCGCGCACGATGTCGCTCATATGCCGCGCGTTGACCTGATCGGCCACAAGCGACTGCGCAATCCGGTGGATCTCCTCGGGGCTCGAGACGTTCCCGGGCGCCTCCGGGACCTCGCTGAGATTCGGATAGTCCTCGTCGGCACCGGGCGCGGCCTCTTCGCCGGCCACCGCGCTGTACCAGTCGCTGGGATTCAGATCGTCCGGCCAGTACGCGCAGGATGTCAGCAACACCGCCGCACTGACGAGGAACGTCGCAGAAAGCATGCCAGCCATGCGCTGTTGCAGGACTGTCTTTGTTGCAGCGCACAATTTCATGTATACCCGCTCGCCAATGGGCGCCGTTGTGGGCGGAAAATTACCTGTTTTTGACACAACTCACAACAGAAACGGCGTCAAACCGAGCACTTGACTGGACCGACGGACCCGCCGCAATGACCAAAACGACCCAGGAAACCGACTTGCCGATTGACGAATGGCAGGCGATCGCCGAGCGCAGCCAGCGCGTAATGGCCGACTTCATGGCGCGCCAGGGCGACCCCGGCCAGTTCGAGGACATGCGCCGGATGGGAGAGGTCTTCATGCAGGCCTATGTCCAGCTGCTGACCGATCCGGTCAAGCTCGCGCAAGCCCAAGTCAATCTCTGGAAGGGTTACATGGACCTCTGGCAGGCCACGGCACGCCGCATGGCGGGCGAAGAGGCCGAGCCTGTCGTCGCACCGGCGCGCGACGATCGGCGCTTCCGCGACGAAAGCTGGTCGGAAAACGCGGTCTTCGACTACATGAAGCAGTCCTACCTGCTCTCGTCGAACTGGCTGCAGGACCTGATGGGCGGAGTCGAGGGGCTCGACAGGAAGACCAAGAAGAAGCTCGATTTCTACACCAAGCTCTACGTTGACGCGCTTTCGCCAACCAACTTCGCGACGACCAATCCCGAAGTCCTGCGCGCCACTGCCGAGACCAAGGGTGACAACCTGGTCAAGGGCCTCGAGAACCTGCTCGACGACTTCGAGCGCGGCAAGGGCCAGCTGTCGATCAGGATGGTCGACGAGGACGCCTTCGAAGTCGGCGTCAACCTCGCCACGACGCCCGGCAAGGTGGTCTACCAGAACGACCTGATCCAGTTGATCCAGTTCGATCCGACCACTGAAACCGTGCACCGCAAGCCGCTGCTGATCATGCCACCGTGGATCAACAAGTACTACATCCTCGATCTCAAGCCGCAGAACTCGTTCATCCGCTGGGCCGTCGAGCAGGGCCAGACGGTGTTCGTCATCTCCTGGGTCAATCCCGATGCGGAGCTCGCGAAGAAGGACCTCACCAGCTACATGCTCGAGGGCCCGCTCGCCGCGCTCGACGCCATCGAACAGGCGACCGGCGAAAAGCGCGTGAATGTGCTGGGTTACTGCATCGGCGGCACGCTCCTGGCCTGCACGCTCGGCTACATGGCCGCCCACAGGGACAACCGCATCGCCTCGGCGACCTACCTCACATCGCTCATTGATTTCGAGGAGGTCGGCGACATCGAGGTCTTCATCGACGAGGATCAGGTCGAGGGTCTCGAGGCCGTGATGACCAAGCGCGGCTATCTTGAGGGCTCGGAGATGGCGGCGACATTCAACACGCTGCGTGCCAACGACCTGATCTGGTCGTTCGTGATCAACAACTATCTCCTGGGCAAGGATCCCTTCCCGTTCGATATTCTCTACTGGAACGGCGACTCGACACGGATGCCGGCCGCCATGCACAGCGAGTATCTGCGCCGCATGTACCTCGACAATGCCCTGTCACGGGGCGAGCTGGAGCTCGACGGTACACCGATCGACCTCACGAAGATCAAGACGCCAAGCTATCTGCTTTCGACTCGCGAGGATCACATCGCGCCCTGGGATTCGACCTACAAGGCGACCCGGATCTACGGCGGCAACACACGCTTCACGCTCGCCATGTCGGGCCATGTCGCCGGTGTCGTGAATCCGCCCGCCAGGGACAAGTATGGCTACTGGACCAACGCCAAAAACCCGGCCGATCCCGAAGAATGGCTGGCGGCCGCCGACAAGCATGATGGCTCGTGGTGGCCCGACTGGATGGCCTGGCTCCAGGGCCATGCCGGTGCCAGGGTACCGGCCCGCACGCCAGGCGACAGGGACCTCAAGGTCATCGAGGACGCCCCGGGCAGCTACATCAAGGTGGACCTGCGCGACCCGGCTCAGGGACCGTCACGGGGTCCTTAGTACCCCGACAAGTTCACGCTTGACGTTGAGGCAGCAAGGCTGTCCTTTCTTGCGACATGATTGATTTCGTGCTCCTCTGGAGCCTGATTGTTCTGGCGTTCGTCGGTTCGATCACGCCCGGGCCCAACAACCTGATGGTGATGGCCGCGTCCGCCGCCTACGGCTGGCGGCGGACCGTGCCGCACATGCTGGGTATCCTGATCGGCTTCGGTTTCATGCTGGCCGTCGTCACGGTGGGGCTCGGCGCGGTCATCCTTGAGCTCCCCGTCCTTCTCAACATCGTGAAGTCCGCCGGGGCGGCGTGGCTGCTCTGGCTTGCCTTCAGGATGGCGCGCGCCACGCTGCGCCCCGCGACGTCCGATGCCGGAGCCGCACGATCGGACGCACGACCGCTCTCGATGGTCGAAGCCATGCTGTTCCAGTGGGTCAATCCGAAGGGCTGGGCGATCGCACTGGCCGTGGCCGGCGGCTATGTCGAGCTGTCGCCCTCGATCACCGTCCGCACGCTGGTGATCTCGTCGATCTTCATGGTCTGCACGCCGATCGCCAACGGCACCTGGATGGCCGCGGGCGAAGCGCTGCGGCGCGTCTTCAGCGACCCCAGGTCGGGCCGGGTCTTCGGTCTCGCCATGGCGACCCTGATCGCCGCCACAGCGCTCATGATCGTGCTCGATCCGACCGATCTTTCCAAGACCGCACAATGATGACCGGTGCCCCAGGGTTGTTGTTGTCGATCGGGACATCGGCGGCACCGACGGGATCGCATCCGGCGCGGTAACGTGCCACCGAGCAACAGCCGGCAAAAAGGCCGGATCGTCGCAGCGAAGGGCGTCTTGGCCGAAGCATCGGGGCTGTCCACCGCCACCAGCGCCAGCCGGCCAGGTGCCAGGGCCAGGATGGTCTCGCACACATGGGCGATGACGGTGTCGCGACTCACAGGGTGCCGAGCGCCTCCCGGTACGCCTTGCCGTGATCGACGTAACGATCGACCGTCGACATGAACCCGTCGATTTCCTCGGTGCTCAGGTCGCGCATCTTCCTGGCCGGGCAGCCGGCCCAGAGCTCGCCCGACGGCACCCGCTTGCCCGGTGTCACGAGGGCACCAGCGGCGACCATGGCCCCCGTCTCGACAACGGCATGGTCCATCACCGTCGCCCGCATGCCGATGAAACTGCGGTCCTCAAGCGTGCAGGCATGGATCAGACAGTGATGCCCGATCGTGACCTCATCGCCGATCCAGACCGGCCCGTCCTTGCTAGAGACGTGGACCACCGTGCAGTCCTGAATATTGGTCCGACGCCCGACGTGAATCGGGCTCACATCGCCACGCAGGACACAGCCGGGAAGGATCGCCACCTCGTCGAGGATCGTGACGTTTCCGGAAACAAACACGCCCGGCGCAACGAAACCATCACTTGAGATAGATGGTGTAAAACCTTTGTATGGAATGATAATTGGTGTCACAGAGTCAAGGAAAGACGGCAACGCGCGAAAGACCCTTGGTCTCCTCGAAGCCAGCCATCACGTTCATGTTCTGCAGCGCCTGTCCCGACGCGCCCTTGACCAGGTTGTCGAGCGCGGAGACCAGGATGGCGCGTCCCGGAACCCGGTCCGCAAAGACACCGATCAGGCAAAGGTTCGAACCGCGCACATGGCGTGTCGCGGGCGCCTGCCCCTGGGGCACCAGCCTGGTGAAGGGTTCGCCCTCGTAGCGGCGGGCGAGCGCGCCGCGCAGGTCGTCGGCGGTCGCGCCATCCTTCATCGTCACGTAGGTCGTCGCGAGGATGCCGCGGTTCATCGGCATCAGGTGCGGCGTGAACGTCACCTGAATCGGCTCGCCCGCGGCTTCCGAAAGCTCCTGGTCGATCTCCGGCGTGTGGCGGTGGCTGGCGATACCATAGGCATGGATGCCCTCGCTCACCTCGGTGTGGAGATTTCCCTCTTTCGGCGACCGTCCGGCACCGCTGACGCCCGACTTGGCGTCAATGATGATCCCGTCGGTCCCGATCAGGCCTTCCTCAAGGCAGGGGATCAGAGGCAATTCGGCGGCCGTCGTGTAGCAGCCCGGATTGGCGACCAGCCGCGCATCCCTGACCGCGTCGCGCCGGATCTCCGTGAGGCCGTAGACCGCCGTCTTCTGGAGCTCCGGTGCCCGATGCTCGCCGCCGTACCAGCTGGCATAAACGGCGGTGTCATAAAGCCGGAAGTCGGCTGAGAGATCGACGACCTTCACGTGCTCGGGCAGGCCGCTGATGACCTCCTGGGTCGTCCCGTGCGGCAGGCAGCAGAACACGGCATCGATGCCGGACCAATCGACATCGTCGATCGCCACCATGTCCGGCAGGGCGATATGTGCGAGATGGGGATAGACAGCACCCACGGGCTCACCCGCACGGCGGTCGGCGGTCAGCGCCGCGATCTCGATGCCGTCGTGCTCGACCGCGAACCTGAGCAGTTCGGCACCCGTGTAGCCGCTGGCACCCAGCACCGCGACCCTGAGCTTCTCATTGGGGTTCATGCCTCATCTCCTGTGTTCGGCCTGTAGTAACCCACCATGTCGCCCGCCGTCGAGACGCCGAAGCCGTTCAGCAGGCGGTTGGAGCCGTTGAAACAGGCGACCACCTGGTTGACCTCAAGAATTTCGCCGTCGTCGCAACCGGCGTCCTTCAGGGCGGCGGCATCAGCCTTCTCCATCGCACCGACATCATTGCACCGACATCGGTCGTCAGTTTCGCGGCGTAACGCAGCAGCGCCAGTTCCTTGCCGTCGAAGGCGTCCTCGGGCCTGTGTGCGTCGAGTGCGGCACGGACCGCAGCCGAGTGTGCCGTGCGGCGTGCGCATGAAGGCATGAAATGCCTGAGCGGCTGAGGCCATCTCGACATCCGTCACGGTTTGGCGATCGGGCAACGGGATCGTCTCGCAGATCAGTTCTCACGCGCAAACATTACCCATCCTCCGTCTCTGCTCCTGTCGGTAACTGGCCGGTTTGTCGTTATCTGCAGATGTCACATGGTTTCGGTACGATCCGCTCCTGTTCCGGATCTGTGGCGGCCGTTATGGTCCCGGGCAGCGCGCCAACGAGGAGTATGAGCCATGGCCAACCGCAGGTACGAGCCCATGACCAGGGCAGAAGTGATCAATGCCCAACGTGTCTGGGCCAAGTATGTCACCGAGCAGGATGTCGAACAGCTTCTCGATCTCTACGACTTCGGGTCACCGGACGAACCGCTTCTCTTCAAGCCGACCCTGGCGGACGTCATCCGGCTCGACCGCGCCGGCGCACGGTCGTACTTCGTTGGCGGCGATCCGGACTACCCCCACGATCATGGCTTCCTTTATCGAAACTGGAAGCAGGTGGAGTTTCAGAGCGCGGCCGGTCCGATCCTGAAGGCCGGCGGGCTCGGCTACAAGGACATGGGTCACTACACGTTCGTCGATGAGGACGGCAACGCAACGCGCGCCGACTACACGTTTGCCTACCACAAGCTGGATGGACGCGTTCTCATATCGTTGCACCACTCCTCACTCACCTGGTTCCCTCCCGCAGAGGAGTGAATGCGATCCGAGGCCTGCACGGTCAGGCCGGGACCTGCAGGTCCGCCGTCTTGAGTGCCGCCTTCTGGCGCTTCGCCAGCTTCGCCTCGTCGTAGCCCTCTATCAGGTCATGGAAGATGCGGTGCCAGTTCACCTCGGCTTCAAGGTGAAGAAAGACACTCCCGAGGCCGATGGCGGCCCGGTCCATGAAGACGAACTCGCGCGGCACCGTGACACCGCCGAATTCGCGCAGGCGACCGTGCACCTGGGAGGCGACCCGGGCACCGTACATGGTACCCTCGTTCTGGATGGCGCGCGCCTTGTCTTCCAGGAGCGGCGCGTAGACGAACTCGGCCCAGAGGTGGAGCGTGTCGATCACCTCGTTCGAGAGACCGGTGAAGCCCCAAGTTTCGTAAGCGTGAACGGCAAGGTCGCGGTCGTCGTTCTGCAGCGCGTGGTAAAGATCGATCACTCCGGTGACGAACTTGGGTACAAAGACACGAATGCAGCCGAAATCGAGCAGGTTCACGCCCATGTCGGGCCGAACCTTGTAGTTGCCGAGATGCGGATCGCCATGGATGACACCGAAGCCGTAGAAAGGCTCGTACCAGGCGTGAAACATCGACATCGCGAGTTCGTTGCGTTCCTCAAGCGGGCGCTCCCTGGCTGTCATCAGCGGTTCGCCGTCGAGCCAGCCCATGGTCAGAAGCCGCTTGGTCGACAGCTCCGGTACGATCGGGGCAACGTCAACCCGCGGCTGCTTCTTCAGCATCTCGGCGTAGAGTCGTTGGTGGCGGGCCTCGCGGTCGTAGTCGAGCTCCTCGCGGAGTCGCTCGGCGATCTCCTCGTGGATGCCGCTCGGGTCGATCGCCTTGTCGTAACGGCGATAGATCGAAAAGATCAGCTTGAGCTGGGAGAGGTCGGCCTCCACCGCCGACTGCATGTCCGGGTACTGCAGCTTGCAGGCGAGCGGCGCGCCACCGGTCGAGGTCGCACGGTGAACCTGGCCGAGCGACGCCGCCGCGGCAGCCTCGCGGTCGAACGATCCGAACTTCTTCTGCCAGTCCCGACCCAGCTCACTCGACATGCGCCGCTTCACGAAGGGCCAGCCCATCGCCGGCGCGTTGGACTGCAGTTGCGCAAGTTCCGCCGCATAGTCCGACGGCAGGACGTCAGGGATCGTGGCGAGGAGCTGCGCCACCTTCATCAGAGGCCCCTTGAGGCCGCCCAGCGCAACGCGAAGGTCGGCAGCCATGTCGCCCTGGTCGGTCGGCACGCCCAGGAAGCGGCCCGCCGCCATGCGTGCGCCCACGCGGCCGACTGACGTGCCGACGCGCGCGTAGCGGGCGACCCGCCCGGTCAGCCGGTTCGCTTCGCTGCGATCCGAGTCGGTCACGTCACAGCACTCCCCATCGAGTCATCCCGGCCAGGCGAACAAAACGAGCACGAGCCGGCATCTCGGCCCGCGCATCCGCCAAAGGGTACGGGCACCCATCCGGTCGCCCGGGACGGTACCAAGAGATGTTGGGATCATCCTCCTGCGGCTTCCAATTCGTCAATGAAACCTTCGATCACGCCCAAGCCCTTCGACCAGAACGCCGGGTCCGACGCGTCGAGACCGAAGGGTGCCAGGAGTTCCTTGTGACGCTTTGTGCCGCCGGCCTGGAGCATGTCCAGGAAACGATCCTGGAAGCCCTCCTCCGCCTCCCGGTAGTGCGCATAGAGCGCGTTCACCAGACAGTCGCCGAAAGCGTAGGCGTAGACGTAGAACGGCGAGTGAATGAAGTGCGGGATGTAGCACCAGAAAATCCTGTAGTCGTCGTCGAAGGTGAAGGCGTCGCCGAGACTCTCGGTTTGTACGCCCATCCACAGATCGCCGATCTGTTCGGGCGTCAACTCGCCGTCCCTGCGAGCGTTGTGTACGCGCCGCTCGAACTCGCAGAAGGCAATCTGCCGTACCACGGTGTTGAGCATGTCCTCGACCTTGCCGGCGAGGATGGTCCGACGACGGCCCTCGTCGTCCTCCCCGTCGAGCATGCGGCGGAAGGCAAGCTGCTCGCCGAAGACCGAGGCCGTTTCGGCAAGCGTCAGCGGTGTATCGGCCAGCAGAGGACCCTGCCCGGCCGCCAGCACCTGATGGACACCGTGGCCAAGTTCGTGGGCCAGCGTCATCACGTCCCGCACCTTGCCCTGGTAGTTGAGCAGCACGAACGGATGGGCCGACGGCACTGTGGGATGCGAGAAGGCACCACCGGCTTTGCCCTCGCGCACCGGAGCGTCGATCCAGTTCTTCTCGAAGAATACATCGGCGATCTCGGCCATCTTCGGCGCGAAGTCGCCGTAGGCGTCAAGCACGAGCGAGCGCGCATCGGACCAGGGGATCTCGCGATCGTCGTCATTGGGCAGCGGCGCGTTGCGGTCCCACCACGGGAGCTGATCCTGTTCGAACCAGCGCGCCTTCATGCGGTAGTAGCGGTGGGATAGCCGTGGGTAGGCCTCGCGCACCGCCTCGATCAGGGCTTCGACCACCTTGTCCTCGACCTGATTGGCCAGGTTTCGTGAGGACATCGGGTGGACGAAGGAACGCCAGCCGTCGTCGATCGCCTTCGACTTCGCGAGCGTGTTGGTGATATGGGCAAAAAGCTGTTCGTTGTTCCTGAACACCCTGCCCAGTTCCAGCGCAGCGGCCCTGCGCTTGGTGCCATCGGTCGACGACAGAAGATCAAGAGCCTGGGCTTCGGTCATGGTCTCGCCATCGATCTCGAAGCGCAGACCGGCGATGGTCTGGTCGAACAGGCGTATCCAGGCCTGAGTCTGAACGACCGAGAGCTCGTGAAGCATCTCCTCGGCCTCATCGGAGAGCTGATGCGGACGGAACGAGCGGACGTTTTCAAGCCACGGCCTGTAGCGCGCCACACCCTTGTCGGTCAGCAGCCGTTCCATGGCGTCGTCGTCGATCCGGTTGATCTCGAGCGTGAAGAAGATCAGACGCCCGGTGATATCGTTCAGCCGTTCGACGACACCCTGGTAGAACTGCGCCCGTTCGGGGTCCGACTGGTTGCCCGCGAAGTGGAGCTGGGCGTAGCTACCCACACGCCCGAGACCGTCTTCGATCGCTTCATAACGGCGGATTGCAGTGGCGAACTCCGTCGCCCCCAGATCGGCCAGGCGGCCCTTGAACGCGCGTTCGAAGGCTCCAGATTCGTCGGTCAACCGCACCATGTCCGCATCGATCCGGGGATCGTCGGATCCGTCGTAGAAGACGGAAAGATCCCATTCGGGCAGATCGCCCAGCGTGGCGGCTTCAGACATCGAAAACTCCTGGAAGCGTTGTGAGCTGCATAAGGCTTACCATATGGGGATATCGTGGGCCGATGTAAGCGATCCTGAACGAGGCGATTTGTCTCAACCACACCGTGCGACCACCTCTTGAGTCACGACATGCCAAACACTTCTTCATGAACTATGACAACTGGCCGAACCTGGCCACGATGTTCTTCGAAATCGCGCACCGCGAAGGCGACAAGCCTTTTCTGTGGGCCAAATCGGACGGAGCCTACAGACCCTGGAGTTGGGACAGGGTCGACCGCGATGTCCGCGCGCTCTCTGCAGGACTGACCGATCTCGGCCTGAAGAGTGGCGACCGGGTCGTCCTCGTCGCCGAAAACCGGCCGGAATGGGTCATTGCCGATCTCGCCATCATTGCAGCGGGTGGCGTCACGGTCCCCGCCTACACGACCAACACCGAAGCGCTGCACGAGCATGTGCTGAAGGACAGCAGTGCGACACTGGCGATCGTGGCAGACCAGCAGCTTGCCCGGCGTCTGCTTCCGGCCTGCAGGTCGGCCGGTGTCACACGCGTTGTTGCGATCGAGGAGGTCGAGGCGGCCGACGGCGTCGATGTCGTGTCCTGGAGCGATGCGTTGGCCCGTGGAAAGGCTGGTGCCACCGAGGTCGAGGCGCATGCCGCCCAGGTCACCCGCAAGGACACGGCGTGTTTCATCTACACTTCCGGAACCGGCGGCCTGCCCAAGGGCGTGGTCCTCTCGCATCACGCGGTGATGTCGAACATCAAGAGCATCTACATCGCTTTCGAGCCTCTCCTGTCATCGAAGGAGACCTTCCTCTCGTTCCTTCCGCTCTCGCACTCCTACGAACACACCGCGGGGCTCTATTTTCCGATTTCGATCGGCGCGGAGATCTACTACGCCGAAGGTGCCGACACCCTGATCACGAACATGCCCGAGGCGCGCCCGACGATCATGACTTGCGTCCCGCGGCTCTATGAGGTGATGCGCCAGCGCATCCTCTCCGGCGTCAACCGGCAGGGCGGAAAGAAGAAGGAGTTCTTCGAGAAGGCCGTCGTGCTGGGCACGAAGCGGCTCAACGGGGAACGCCTGGGCATCCTCGAACGCCTGCAGGACCGGGTGCTCGACAAGCTGGTGCGCGACAAGGTGCGCGATCGCTTCGGTGGCCGGCTCAAGGTGCTGGTTTCGGGTGGCGCACCCCTCAACCCCGACATCGGCACGTTCTTCTCCGCTCTGGGCCTGGTGCTGCTCCAGGGATACGGCCAGACGGAAGCGGCACCTGTCGTCTCAGCCAACCTGCCCGACAGGATCAAGATGGCCACCGTCGGGCGGCCGTTGCCCGAGGTCGAGGTGAGGATCGCCGAGGACGGAGAGATTCTGGTTCGCGGCGGCCTCCTGATGGATGGCTACTGGAACAACCCCGAGGCCACGGCCGAAGCGCTCAAGGACGGCTGGCTCCACACCGGCGACATCGGCGAGTTCGACGACGAAGGTTTCCTCAGCATCACCGACCGGAAGAAGGACCTCATCGTCAATTCCGGCGGCGACAACATCGCGCCACAGCGTGTCGAGGGCATTCTGAACATGGAGCCCGAGATCGCGCAGTCCATGGTGTACGGCGACAAGCGGCCCTACCTGGCGGCCGTCGTGGTGCCGGACGATGCTTATCTGATCGCGTTCGCCAAGCGCCACAATCTGGGTCCCAAGCTGGCCGCCCTAGCAGACGAACCGGCTCTCCTCTCCGAGATGAAGGCCGTGATTGACCGGGCCAACGCGCACCTCTCTGCGATCGAGAAGGTCAAGCGAGTGATGGTGGCGTCCGAGGCCTTCACGGTCGACAACGGGCTGATGACGCCGACGTTGAAGGTGCGCCGCCATGCCGTGAAAGAGGTCTACGGCTCCGCCCTTGAGTCGCTCTACGGATAAATCCCCCGGATTTCATCAGTTCACGGTTGCTGGAATTTTTACCGATGCGGCCCGCATGTTGCTGACGTGTTCCAAACAGGAACGAAGGTGGGATCATGTTGCAACAAATCCTGATCGTCGCTGACGATCCGGTATAGCACCGTTTGTATGGCGAAATCGTCGGCTCGATGGGGTTTCGCACGGAAACCGACGAAGATGGCCGGGTCGCGCCCGACCTCTTGATGACCGGCGATCAAGCGATGCGTCCCAACTGTGTTCTGCCTTATCTCAACATGCCCGATGTCGACGGCATGACGGTCCTCGAAAGGCTGACCCAGGTCTTGGCGGCGTCGACATTGTCGGGGTGGCGAGCCTGTTCTTCCGTGCTAAGGACAGAGTGTGAGCAACGCCAACGTCTCGCTGGATGACCGCTATGCCAGGCAGCAGGGCCGAGTCCTGCTGTCGGGGACACACGCGCTGGTTCGTCTACCGATGTTGCAGTACCAGCGCGACCGGGCACAGGGGCTCAACACGGCCTGTTACATCACCGGTTATCGGGGTTCTCCGCTGGGCGGGCTCGATACGGCCCTGTGGCAGGCGCGCCAGTTCACCGAACGCCACGCTATCCACTTCACGCCCGGGATCAATGAGGACCTTGCCGCCACATCGGTCTGGGGCAGCCAGCAGACCGGGTTGTTCGACGACGCCACGGTCGATGGCGTCTTTGCCATGCTCTACGCCAAGGGACCCGGTATCGACCGTTCCGGCGATGCCCTGAAGCACGGCAACACGGCCGGGTCATCGCGCCACGGCGGCGTGCTCGTGCTGGCGGGCGACGATCACACATGCAAGTCCTCGACCTCGGCGCACCAGAGCGAGTTCGGCCTGGTCGACGCCATGATCCCCGTACTGCACCCGGCAGGCGCCCAGGAGTTTCTCGACTACGGGCTGCACGGCTGGGCAATGTCGCGCTTCGCCGGATTGTGGGCCGGCATGAAGCTGGTCTCCGAGACCGTCGACACGACCACATCGGTCATGATCGACCCGGCCAGGCCCGAGATCGTGCTGCCCGACTCCGCCATTGTGCCTGCCGAGGGCGTTCATCTGCGGTGGCCGGATTCGGCGCTCGCCAAAGAAGAGCGGCTGCACCGCTACAAGATCGACCTCGCGCTGGCCTATGCCGCCGCCAACGGTCTGGACCGGATCGTGCTGGACAGCTCCCGGCCGCGCCTCGGTATCGCGACGGTCGGCAAGTCCTATCTCGATGTCCGCCAGGCGCTCGCCCAGCTCGGACTCGATGACGACAGCGCGGCTGCATTCGGCCTTCGCGTCTACAAGATCGGCATGCCCTGGCCGCTCGAACCCCAGGGTCTGCGCCGCTTCGCCGACGGTCTCGATGAGATCTTCGTGGTCGAGGAGAAACGTGGCCTGATCGAACCGCAGGTCCGCGACATCCTCTACGATCTGCCCGACGGCCGACGCCCGCGCATCGTCGGGAAAAAGGACGACCAGGGCGCAACACTGCTGCCGTCCTGGGACGAGCTGTCACCCGCGATGATCGCGACCGCCCTGGTCGCACGGCTGGAAGCCAACGGCGGAGCGGGCGATCTCGCGGAGAGGGCCGATGCCCTGGAACGCCGCCTCGAGGCGGCACAGCGCGACACGTCGACGGTGGCGCGCATCCCCTACTTCTGTTCGGGCTGCCCGCACAGCAGTTCGACCCACGTTCCCGAGGGCAGCGAGGCTTTTGCCGGCATCGGCTGCCACTACCTCGTGCAGAGCATGGAGCGAAACACGCTCACCTTCACCCAGATGGGCGCCGAGGGGGCGAACTGGATCGGCCTTTCGCCCTTCCGTACCACCGAGCACGTCTTCGTCAACATCGGCGACGGCACCTACGTGCACTCGGGACTGCTGGCAATCCGCGCGGCGGTCTCGGCCGGTGTCAACGTCACCTACAAGCTGCTCTACAACGATGCGGTGGCCATGACCGGTGGCCAGCCATTCGAAGGCTCGCCCAGCGTGCCGTTGATCACCCATCAGCTCTACGGCGAAGGCGTTCGGCGAATTGCGGTCCTGACCGACGAACCCGGCAAGTACGCCACCCTGGCGGACTTCGCCAAGGGCGTCACCCTCCACGACCGCAGCGAGCTCGATGCCGTGCAACGGCTTCTGCGCGAAACACCCGGCGTCACAGCGCTGATCTACGATCAGGTCTGTGCGACCGAGAAGCGCCGACGCCGCAAGCGTGGCCTGATGGAGGACCCGCCCCGGCGTGTCTTCATCAACGAGGCCGTCTGCGAGGGCTGCGGCGATTGCGGGGTGCAGTCCAACTGCCTCTCGATCGTGCCGGTCGAGACAGAGTTCGGTCTGAAGCGGCAGATCGACCAGTCATCGTGCAACAAGGACATGACCTGCCTGAACGGCTTCTGCCCCAGCTTTGTCACGGTCGAGGGCGTCAAGCCGCGCAAGCCGGAGCCGGCCGACCTCGAACGATTGCTCGACGGCCCGATGCCTCTGCCCGACCTGGCAACGCTGGACACACCCTGGTCGATCGTGATTGCTGGCGTCGGCGGAACCGGCGTCATCACGCTGGCGCAGATTCTGGGCTGGGCGGCCCATATCGACGGCAAGGGCATTGCCGTGCTCGACCAGATCGGGCTCGCCCAGAAGTACGGCGGCGTCACCAGCCACGTTCGCATTGCCGCCACACCCGACGGTCTCAACGCGTCCAAGATCGGCGTCGGCGAGGCCAACCTCCTGCTCGGCTGCGATCTCGTACACTGCGCCACGACCGAAGTCGTGGTGCGCGGCGATGAAGGGCGCTCCCGCGCTGTCGTCAACCACCATGCCGCGCCGACCGGCGACTTCACACGTAACCCCGATGCGACCGTGGCCGCCACACCACTGATCGAACGGATTGGCCGACACTGCAACGACGTTACGTCATGGGATACCACCGTGCTGGCCGAGGCGCTGTTCGGCGACAGCATCGCTGCGAACATGATGCTGCTGGGGGCCGCCTGGCAGCGCGGGCTGGTCCCGATCTCAGCCGATGCAATCGATCAGGCCATAGCGCTCAACGGTGTCGCGATCGCGCTCAACCGCCATGCCTTCGCCATCGGGCGCCTGCTTAGTGTCAACCCGAAACGAGTCGTGGCGGCCGCAACGGCACAACGCCCGACGTTGGCACGACGCCACCTCTCCGAGTCGCTGGACGGGATGATCGAGCGCAGAGCCGTCCACCTGTGGAACTATCAGGATAAACGCCTCGCACAACGCTACACAGCCGCTATCGAGCGGGTGCGAGAAGCTGAGGCGCACGCCCTGCCCGGCTCAACCTCTCTGACCGAGGCGGTCGCACGCAACCTGCACCGGGTTCTGGCAAACAAGGATGAGTACGAGGTCGCCAGGCTCTACACCGATGGCACCTTTGCCGCGTCACTGGCCAAGGCCTTCGAGGACGGCGGGCGCGTCAGCCTGCATCTCGCGCCGCCGCTGCTGTCCCGCGCGGACCCTGTGACCGGCCGCCCGGCCAAGCGAATGTTCGGCTCCTGGATCATGCCCCTGCTGCGCGGACTGGCCGCGATCAAGGGGCTGCGCGGCACGACCTTCGACCCCTTCGGCTGGAGCGGCGAGCGGCGGCGCGAACGGAAGTTGATCGACGACTACGAAGCTGACCTCGCGACAATCCTGTCGTCACTGTCACCCGACAATCACGGGCTCTGCGTTGCCCTGGCGCTGGTGCCCGACGGCATCAAGGGCTTCGGTCCCGTGAAGATGAAAGCGATGGACGAGGCCGCCGAGCGGCGCGCCGAGATCCTGGCGGCCTTGAACCGGCCGGCCGACGAAAAACTGGCGGCGGAGTAGCTCTGAGGAGGAGATCATGGCGAGTTCTGACAGTGGTGTTGCGGTTGTGATCGGTGCGGGCGGCGGGCTCGGCGCAGGACTCGCCCGCCGGTTCGCGTCCGCGGGCATGGTGGTCGCCGTGGCGTCACGCAATCCACACAACGCCGAGGAAGTCGCCGCGCATGTCGAGAGCACCATGCATGGTAACGCCTATGGCTATCCCTGCGATGCCACCGACGAGGTCTCGATCCATGACCTGTTGAACAGGGTTTCAGGCGAACTCGGCGAACCCGATCTTGTCGTCTACAACGCCAGTGGTTTCCTCATGAAGTCGATCCTCGACATCGAGGTCGATGAGATGGTCGCGCAGTGGAACGTGACCTGCCTCGGCGGCTTCATCGTTGGCCGCGAGGCCGCCCGCCGCATGACAGAGCGCGGCAGCGGCACCATCATCTTCACCGGTGCCACCGCCTGTTACAAGGGTTCTGCCCTGTTTGCAGGATTCGCCGTGGGCAAGTTCGGCCTGCGCGGCCTTGCACAATCGATGGCGCGCGAACTCGGCCCCAAGGGCGTCCATGTCGCACTGGTCAACATCGACGGCGAGATCAACGGGCCGGCCCACATCCACGAAATCCCGGGGAAGGGCATTGATGCCCTGCTCGATTCTGACGCGACCGCGGAGACCTACCTCTCGATCCACCGGCAGCACCACACCGCTTGGACCCACGAGGTCGACCTGCGTCCCGCCATTGAGCGCTGGTAGGCCTCCAAAAGACTGAACCTCATGCCCGAGCCTCGGCGCGCATTGCATGCCTGGTGGGGGATGATACCCGTTCGGTTTGAGCCCTAGTGCTCCTCGCCGCGGGCATCAGCTTCGGCGGCGCGGCGCTTCTCGCCTTCTTCAAAGATTGCCATCTTCTCGGGCGTGGCCTTCTCTTGGTACTGCGATTTGTAGTCGCCGTAGGACATGCCATAGATCAGCTCGCGCGCGTTGTCGTAGTCCATCTCGACACCGCGCTGCCCGGCCTCGGCGCGGTACCATTTCGACAAGCAGTTGCGGCAGAAGTCGGCCAGGTTCATCAGGTCGATGTTCTGGATCTCGGGCTTGCGCTGGAAGTGATCCCGCAGGCGGCGGAACACCGCAGCCTCAATCTCCGTACGAGTGGCGTCATCCATGGTCGACTCCTTGGGTTTGTTCCGTTGTCTTCTGGATGTGGGGACGGGCCGCCAGACGCTCAAGCCACGCGGCCGCGGTCTCATCGACCAGTGACAGCGCCACGGCGCGAAGAGCTTCATCCGGGCTCGCGTCACCGCCCGCAGCCTCGTAGACCGCGATCTGGCGTTCGGTCGATATGCCCGTTGCGGGCGATCTCGCGCGGCAGGCTGTCGAACACCGTCAGGCGATAGGACTTCAGACCGGTGTTGCGACTCTGCCAGAACGGCGACAAGGTCGTCAGACACAGCAGGTGGGGCAGGAAGTAGCGCGCCTGATTCATCAGGTCGAGGCAGCGATCGGGGCGAGCCCATGCCTTCCGGCGGCCCGGATGACACCGCCGCACAAACGGCGCAGCTCATCCCGCACCTCAGAGATGTCCTTGCACACTTGGGTGCCGATTTTCGACCTGAGTGCGCAGGAACTCATTGGTGACCTGATCACCCAACTCGGCAACACATTCCTCGACCAATTCCTCGGACGGATCGGACGCCAATGCGCCGGTTTCCCGGTCAACCAGGAGATATTCTTCCTCGACCCCCAGGGTGAACGACGGCTCTGCGCCGGTCATGGTCAAATCTCCCGTCGGTAAATGTCCTCACCGGCGAAGATGCTCGTGAAGCCTTCGATCATGATATCCGTCCAAGCCGCGATTCCGGCCTCGTTGCCGATAAGGTCCTGCCTGATCTCGATCTGCACGTTCGCGCGGCCGTGACGGGCGGCATGCACAGGCATGGTGTAGCCGTGGGGTGACGATGCGGTGTAGGGCTCGTTGTCGCCGACGCAGAGATCGCCGCGGGCCCGCAAGTGATCCATCAGCGGCAGCGCAATACGGCCGTCCCGCTCCCACAGGATCCCGATATGCCAGGGCCGCAAGCGACACCCCATCACGGGCGTGAACGAGTGAATCATGACAACGGGGGGCACGACACCCCGCGCTTCAACGCCCTCGATCACGGCCGCGGCAGCTTCGTGATAAGGCCAGAAGCACGCCTCCGTGCGGTCGGCCCCCTCGGCGGGCGACATATCGATGTTGGCGGGAATCTCTGTGCCGTCGCTCACCGTGACGATCGACTGTTCGTCATCGAGTTGCCGGTTGCAGTCGATCACCAGGCGCGAGTAACCGGAGAGCACAGCCGGCGCATCGAAGTGAGCCGCCATGCGGCGTGTGATTTCGGCCGCACCTATGTCCCAAGCGATGTGACGTTCGAGCTCGCTGGCCGCAAGGCCTAGGTTGTCAAGCGCCTCGGGCACGGCATTGCTCGCGTGATCGCACAGCAGGACGACCGGCAGCGTGCCCCTGGGATTGACGATCTCGTAAGGAGGCGGGTCGTCGGGGCCCAGCAAAGGATCGTCCTCGCGCCGCATGTCAGAGATGAAATCGCGCCTGACAGAATCCATGGCTCGCGACTATATCGACGGCTTCAGGCGACAAGAAGACCCATCCTCTCCTGATTTCGCCGATTGCACCGGAACCGTCCAGCATGCCAAAACGCCCAGCCATGGATTTTGACCCTCGCAGCTTTCTGATCAGTCTGTTCGAGGAAGCAATCAACGCCGCGCGTGCAGATGCCTGTCTTCACGACCGGCTGCCGTTGCCGCCCAAGGGCAAGACGGTGGTCGTCGGTGCCGGAAAGGCCGCCGCCGCCATGGCTTCCTATGTCGAGAAGGGCTGGGCAGGTGCTTTGTCCGGCCTTGTGGTCACGCCCTACGACCACGGCATCCCGACCGAACGGATCGAGGTGGTCGAAGCGGCGCACCCCATCCCCGACGCAGCGGGAAGCCAGGCAGCGCAACGAATTCTCAATGAGGTTCAAGGACTTACGGCAGACGATATGGTGCTGTGCCTGATCTCAGGCGGGGGATCATCGCTGCTCGCTCTGCCCGCACCGGACGTGACGCTGGCCGACAAGCAGGCGGTCAACAAGGCGCTCCTGCGCTCCGGTGCGACGATTCACGAGATGAACTGCGTCCGGAAACACCTCTCGGCCATCAAGGGCGGACGTCTTGCCGTGGCGGCAGCACCCGCGCGGGTCGTGACGCTGGCCATCTCCGACGTGCCCGGCGACGACCTCTCGGTGATCGCCTCGGGGCCGACGGTGGCCGATCCGACGACCAGCGCCGATGCCAGGCGTATCGTGGAGCGGTGCGGCTTCGAGGTCCCCGACGCAGTCCGAATGTGGCTTGAATCAGCCGACAGTGAAACCGTCAAACCGGGCGACCCGCGCCTTGCCGGTGCCGAAGCACAGATCGTCATGACAGCACGCCATGCGCTCGCGGCAGCCGCGGAGCGTGTCCGGGAGGCGGGGATGAACCCTCTCATCCTTGGCGACACGATCGAAGGCGAGGCCCGCGACGTGGCGAATGTTCACGCTGCGATCACCCGCAAGATCGCCGACCACGGCGGCCCCGCCAGCCCGCCGGCGGTGATCCTTTCGGGCGGCGAGACCACAGTCACCCTGCGCAGCAAGGGCGGCAGCGGCGGACGCAACCAGGAGTTCCTGCTTGCACTCGCCGTCGCGCTCGACGGCCACCCGAACATACACGCACTGGCGTGCGACACCGACGGCATCGACGGCTTCAGCAAAGCCGCCGGCGCCGTCATGGCTCCCGACACCTTGCGGCGAGCTCGTGAGGCCGGGCTGAGCCCCGCCGATATGCTGGCCCGCCAGGACAGCGGCGGGTTTTTCTCCACCCTGCGCGATTGCGTCGTCACCGGCCCGACACGCACGAATGTTAATGACTTCCGTGCTATCGTGATCACGCATCCGGGCACAGGATCCGATGCATGGAAGTGGGGATGATGCACCGCAACCGTCAAGCCAAGATTGTCACGACGCTCGGTCCCGGGACCTCGTCGCACGATATGATCTCGTCGCTCTTCCATGCTGGCGCCGATGTCTTCCGTCTCAACATGAGCCACGGCAGTCAGGGCGATCATCGCGAACGCTACGGCATCCTGCGTGACCTTGAGGTGACGTCCGGACGCCCGATCGGAATCATCGCGGATCTTCAGGGCCCGAAGTTGCGAATCGGCACCTTCGCCGACGACGGTGTCGATCTTGAACGCGGCCAATCGTTCCGGCTCGACCTGGATCCGACACCCGGAGACAACAATCGCGCGGGCATGCCGCATCCCGAGATTTTTGCGGCGATCCAGGCCGGCAACCGCATCTGCCTGGATGACGCCCGCGTCGTGCTCCATGTCGACCGTTGCGGTGAGGATTTCGCCGAGACTACCGTAGAGGCGGGCGACCGGCTGTCGAACAACAAGGGCCTCAATCTGCCCGGCGTGCAGCTCCCGATCGCGGCGCTGACGGAGAAGGATCGCGAAGATCTCGCGTTCGCGCTCGAACTGGGCTGCGACTGGATTGCGCTCTCGTTTGTGCAGCGCCCATCGGACATCGTCGAAGCGCACGAACTGGTCGAGGGCCGCGCCGCCGTGATGGCAAAGCTCGAAAAGCCTTCGGCGATCGACTGTCTGAGCAACATCATCGAACTCGCCGACGGCGTGATGGTGGCGCGCGGCGACCTGGGCGTGGAGATGAAGCCCGAAGAGGTGCCCGGCATCCAGAAGCGGATCATCCGCGCCTGCCGCCAGGCCGGCAAACCAGTGGTGGTCGCGACCCAGATGCTGGAATCGATGATCGCCTCGCCCACCCCGACCCGCGCGGAAGCCTCTGACGTGGCGACGGCGGTCTACGACGGTGCGGACGCGCTGATGCTCTCAGGCGAAACGGCGGTTGGCGAGTACCCATCCGAGACTGTGGCGATGATGGACCGTATCATGACGACGGTGGAGCACGACCCGCTTTACGATCCGCTCGCCACCACGTCCGAAGCAACCAGCGCCGACGCTATATCGACCGCGGCGCGCCAGGTCGCCCAGACCGTGAACGCCAAGGCCATCGTGGCCTATTCGGTCTCGGGCGCAACCACCCTTCGGGCCTCGCGCGTCAGGCCTGCCGTCCCGATCCTCGGTCTCACGCCCAAGATCGAATCGGCCCGCCGTCTTGCGGTGGCCTGGGGCGTGCACTCTGTTCACACCGACGATGCCCAGGACTTCGGCGACATGGTTCAGCGCGCCTGTACGCTTTCGAAGCAGGAAGGTTTCGCGGGATCCGGTGACCGCATCATCATCACCGCGGGCGTCCCGTTCGGCACGCCGGGCGCGACCAACGCACTCAGAATCGCCTGGGTCGACTAGACGGGTTCACCTTCGAGCTCGCGACTGAGCTCTTCGACACGTTGTACGATCTGCTCCATATGCGGGTTCTGCGCCAAGGCCTCGCGGAACCAGTAGAGCGCCTGTTCAGGCTCATCGCGGGCGCTGTAGATCAGGCCCAGCCCCGACAGCGCACCGAAGTGGCGCGGCTCAAGCTCCAGCGCCTTCATGCAGTCAGCGATCGATTCATCGTAGCGCCCGATCATGTAGTAGACCGTGGCGCGCTTGTTCCACGCCTCGGCGAAGTCAGGCGCGACGTCGATCAGCTGGCTGAAATAGCCGATGGCAAGTTGCAGGTCGCCGACCTGCATGGCCCGCGTGCCGCCCGTCATCAGCGCGTTGAGCTCCTCGTCGTAAGCCTCGACCCAGATTGCCCAGATATAGCTCTGCAGCAGCTGCGATTGCGCCGGATCCGACGTGGCATGCAGTTGCGCAAACAGCCCGTCGAGGCGCGGATCGTCCTGGGCGGCAAGCGCGGGGGACACCGACATCGTCAGCGCCGTGAAGAGGCCCATCGCGGCCAGCATCATCCGTTTCGGCATGAACCGAATCTAGGCAGCGCGGCCGTGCCTGCCAAGGTCAATACGCTCAAGGCTGCGTGACACCGAATCGAAAGGGCCGCGGCCCTGGGGATCGCGACCCTTTCTGGTGTAGCGCTTCCGGTTCCGCACAACGCGGAGACGGTAGCGAGGATCGGCCAGCGCCCGGGCGGAACCCGACTGCCGGCGCACGCTCTTTCGCTTGCGAGCCATCGCAGTTCTCCGTTTGCCGAATGACGGAGAGATAGTGCCGAACGGCGGCCGCCTCAAGGCGGGAGCTAATCGAGATCCTGACTAAACATGACCCGATGACCGTCGGGCGTTTGCACCGGCATCTCAGACATGCCCACGGCTTGTCGACCGGCGGCGCGATCTTGAGGCCCGTGGCCGTGATTTTCCACATGCAGGGCGTTGACGTCGTCGAGCACGAGATGGGCGAAGTACTGATGGTCGCCCAGATCCCCCGGCGGAATCGCATCCGGGCACTGCCCCAGCATCAGGGAACAACGGCCCCGGCGGAGAAAGATCCATCCGTCCGGCTCCATCCAGATCTTGAACCCGATGTGATTGATCCACTATCGCGCCGTCGCCTGAATGTCCGGGACGACAAGCACATGGTGCTGTTCGATAATCTCGGGACTTGCCATCACGTCCTCCGCGGTTCAGGCAGTCTCGCGTTCATCAAGTGCCGCCGGTTTCGGGCCACCGGTGGCCCAATCCAGAAGCTCTACCGGATGGATGACAGGCACGTTTGTGCCGCCTGAAATCTGCACGATGCACCCGACGTTGCCAGCTGCGACGACATTGGCGCCGGTTGCGGCGATGTTGGCGCACTTGCGCTCCAGAAGGCGGTCCGCCAGCTCGGGCTGGAGCATGTTGTAGGTGCCCGCCGAACCGCAGCAGATGTGGCCTTCCGGCACTGTGCGCACGTCGAAGCCCGCCCGTCGCAGGATGTCGGCGGGCAGGTCCGTGATCTTCTGGCCGTGCTGGAGCGAACAGGCGGCATGGTAGGCGACAGACGGCGCATCGCTCGGTGCGGCGCCCTCCTCGATCAGCTCGTCGAGCACCTCCGAGACGTCCCGCGCCTTGGCGGAGACCTCGGCGGCCAGCGCCGCCCATGCGGGGTCGTCCTTCAGAAGGAAACCATACTCCTTGATCTGGGTGCCGCAGCCCGAGGCATTGGCGATGACAGCGTCGAAGGGACCGGCATCCCACCAGGCCGCCAGGTTGGCGCGAGCGGCCGCCAGCGCCTTGTCACGTTCACCCATGTGGAGGACCAGCGAACCGCAGCACCCCCCTCCCCGGGAAACGACGACCTCGCACCCCAGACGGGTCAGCAAACGGATCGTGGCGGCGTTGGTCTCCGGTGTCAGCACCTGCTGGACGCAGCCGTTCAGGAGCATCAACCGCATGCGCCGCTCGCCCGCCGCCTTGTGAATGCCCGGGCGATCGGCCCAGGACGGCGTTGCGAGACGATCAGGCGCCATCGCCGTCAACCGTCGGAACCGACCAGGCAGCAGAGATCGAAACGGCTTTGCGAGCAGCGCACCGATCAGCGATAGGCGAAACAGACGCGGATACGGCACGGTCCAGGTGATCACCTTGCGGACGAGGGTCTCGTCCACAGGCCGGGTTCGTGTCTCGTGGATGTGCGCACGGGCGTGGTCGACCAGATGCATGTAGGTCACACCCGACGGACAGATCGTCATGCACGAGAGGCACGACAGGCAGCGGTCGACATGTCGCACCGTCGTATCGTCCGCCGGACGATCCTGCTCCAGCATGTCCTTGATCATGTAGATCCGGCCGCGCGGGCTGTCACGCTCGTCGCCAGTCAGCAGATAGGTCGGGCAGGTCGCAAGGCAGAAGCCACAGTGCACACAGGTCTTCAGGATGCGCTCGGCCTCCTTAATCTGCGGATCGGCCAGCCGGACAAGATCGAAGCGTGTCTCCATCGCCTCAGCCCATTCGTCCGGGATTGAGGATTCCCGACGGATCGAAACCCTGCTTGATACGCACGGTCAGCGCCGCGCGACTCTCAGGCTGCGGATGGAACACCGGGACCGATGCCTTCAGAGCATCCGACGCCCGCACCATCGTGGCATGGCCTCCGGCTGTCCCGGCCGCCGTCCTGATCATCTTGGACGCCTCCGCGGTCGCCGGCGCGGAACACCAGAGCAGCCCGCCACCCCAGTCGAGATAACCTTCGACCCCGCTACCGACGAGATTGCCGAGAACGGCGCCACCCGAAGCCGGCGGAACGTGCAGACGCCAGATCGCGTCGCCGTTCCCGATCAACGGCGCGACATCACGCACCTCCTGCCAGAAGCGAACGGAGTTGTGGCCATGCAGTTCCTCAATATCGCCGAGGGGCCCGAGCAGCGCATGGAGCGCCTCGTTGCGTGCAGAAACGGAAACGGGTGGTCCTTCGACACGAATTGCCGTGATCGCACGGCCGGCCTCCGCGACGTAGCTGACCGACGATCGTGCGGCGATCTCGGACGGCACGAACGTGGCGGCAGAGACCTCATGCGGCCTCGAGAGCGCTATGGTCATCGCCTCATTTGCGGCCTCGGGCGTCAGACCTGCGACAAGGACCGTTCTCGTCTTTTCTGCCGCCGGAAGCACCTTCACCGACACTGCGGTCACCACGCCGAGCGTGCCCCATGATCCGCACATCAGTTTGGTGAGGTCGTAGCCCGTGACGTTCTTGACCACGCGACCGCCCGCCTTGACCAGCTCACCCCGGCCCGTCGCCACCTCGACACCCAGCACATGGTCGCGGCATGCACCGGCCAGAACCCGGCGAGGACCAGAGAGATTACCGGCAAGAATGCCGCCGAGGGTCACCTTCTCCGGCGCCTCGCCGAACAGCGGGCCGAGGTCGGGTGGTTCAAAGGCCATGATCTGGTCGGACTGGCGCAGCATTGCCTCGATCTCGGCGATCGGGGTTGCGGCATGCGCGGTCAGAACCAGTTCGGCGGGCTCGTAGTCGACGATGCCCGAAAGAGCCGTGAGATCGACGCGATGAGCGGCGCTCACAGCATGGCCGAAAGCACGTTTCGTACCTGCCCCGACGATGTCTAGCGGCACCTCTTCCGCTGCAGCCCACGCCAGCAGGCCGCGCACCTCGCCGGCGGTAGCCGGTCGGATCGTCTCGATGGTCAACGCGTCAGAACCGGGGCATATCGGGGAACGGCAGTTCACCCTTATGAACGTGCATGTGGCCCAACTCGGCGCAGCGATGCAACACCGGGAAGACCTTGCCCGGATTGAGCAGGCCGTCGGGATCGAAGGCGCATTTGACCCGCTGCTGCTGTTTCAGATCGTCGTCGGTGAACATCGCACCCATCAGGTCGCGCTTTTCGACCCCGATGCCGTGCTCACCGCTCAAGACACCGCCGACCTCGACGCAGAGCGTCAGGATGTCGGCGGCCAGTGCCTCGGTCTTCTCAAGGTCACCGTCGCATGCAGCGTCGTACATGATGAGCGGATGCAGGTTGCCGTCGCCGGCGTGGAACACGTTCACGACACCCAGACCGTGCTTGTCGGATAGCGCGCCCATGCGGGTCAGCACCTCGGAGAGGCGGCCACGGGGGATCGTTCCGTCGATGCAATAGTAGTCGGGCGAGATCTTGCCGACCGCCGGAAACGCTGACTTGCGGCCGAGCCAGAAGCGGTGTCGCTCCTCCTCGCTGGTCGCCCGTCGAAACGTGGTGGCCTGGCAGTCGCGCGCGATTGCCTCGACCCGGCCCGACAGCTCCTCGACCTCGGCCTCGGGACCGTCGAGTTCGCAGATCAGCAGTGCTTCGACGTCGAGTGGGTAACCGGCCTTGCAGTAATCTTCAGTGGCGTGAACCGCAGCCTTGTCCATCATCTCAAGACCGGCGGGAATGATGCCATCGGATATGATACGCGCGACGCAGTCGCCAGCCGCGGCAAGGTCGGCAAATCCAAGCAACAGGGCGCCGACGGAACTTGGCTTCGGCAGCAGACGCACCGTGACCTCGGTGATGACGCCCAGCAGACCTTCGGACCCGGTCAGAATGCCGAGGAGATCATAGCCGTCGGGGTCCATGTGCTTGCCGCCGATGCGGACCACCTCACCCGACATCAGAACGATCTCGAGGCCCAGGATGTTGTTCGTCGTAACGCCATACTTCAGGCAGTGCACGCCGCCGGAATTCTCCGCCACATTCCCGCCGATCGAGCAGGCGATCTGGCTCGAAGGATCGGGCGCGTAGTAGAACCCGGACGCCGACACGGCTTGGGAGATCGCGAGATTCGTGACGCCGGGCTGCACCACGGCGCAGCGGTTGGCGTAGTCGATCTCAAGGATGCGGTTGAACTTTCCCAGCCCCAACAGGACGCCGTCCTCCAGAGGCAGAGCGCCACCGGAAAGACCGGTGCCAGAGCCGCGTGGCACCACCTTGACCTCGCGCTCGCGGCATAGCCGCATGACCCGGGCGACCTCCTCGGTCGTCTCAGGCAACACCACAGCCAGCGGCAACGTGCGATAGGCCGAAAGCGCGTCGCACTCGTAGGCCTTTAGGCCCACGTTGTCGGCAATCAGATTGTCGGAAGCGACCAACGTCGCCAAGTGGGACAGGAAATCATCGCGCGCATCCAAGACACCCTGGTCCGGCTTGGGCATGGCGATGGTCATGGCTGGCGGGCTCCGTTCAGAACGGCGTCAGGATCGTCGCAGAGGCCAGAAACGTCAACGCCGGGCAATGGGGCCCGGCGCAACAGGTCGTCCGGTGCGTCGCGCGCCGAAACGACAGGATTAACCCTGGCGTGCCTTGAAGCGCGGGTTTTCCTTGTTGATCACGTAGATGCGGCCCTTGCGGCGCACCGTACGGCACTTCATGTGGCGCTTCTTCATCGAGCGCAGCGAATTCACAATCTTCATCGCACCAGTCCTCGTCGGGGAGGCCAAACCAGCCCGTTTCGGGAAAGCGTCGACCATACTGATCTGGCCGTGCCTCGTCAACGGACCGCTCAGGGGTAGCTGATCTTCTTGACCTCAAGCTCCAGATCGCCCGCCGGACGTCGCCAGGTGACAACATCGCCGACCTGTGCGCCGTGCAGCGCACGGGCGAGCGGGCTGACCCAGCTGACGAGCGCGGCATCCAGGTCGGACTGGTTCTCGCCAACAATGCGCCAGGCGTGAGTCTCGCCGTTTTCGTCCTTTGCGACGATACACGCACCGAACGCCACCTCATCCTGCGGCTGTTCGGCCATGTCGACAACCACGGCATGGTCGATGCGGCCCTCGACGTAGCGCAAATCGCGCAGGACATGCGCCAGCTTGCTCGCATCGACGATGCTCTCGTCGTGATCCTTGAGTTCGTAGCGCTCCTTCTTCAATGACTCGGCCCACGCCTCCAGCGCTGCCATGCCTTCGGGTGTGACGTAGTTCGGGATCGGCTCCTGGGGCAGTTCCGGAAGCTCGTCGACGACGTCCATGCCGTCGGGCTCCCGCACAAAGGCGCGGCTCATGACTGTATCTCCAAAGGTCTTTCGGCGATCAAACGCCGCCGTCTCATTTCGATATGGTGACAATGGCACGCGCCGCCAAGCGAGCCTTAATCCAGGACAATGCCGAAGCAATCAGACCAGGCAACCCGAAACGGGCGTGCACCGGCTATGTGGTCGACAACGGGCTGATACATGCACGCCAACTCGTCCCAGGCATCGGGCGGCGAGCCACCCGCGACGTGCGGCGTGAGCAGCAGATTCTTGCCGGCCCTCGCCAGCACCACAAGCGGATTGCCCGCCTCGACCGGTTCCACCGCAAAGGTATAGAGCGCAGCACCCGCAAGCCGGCCGCTCTCGATGGCTGCCACGAGGGCGAGCTCGTCGATAACGCCACCGCTGCCCGCAGAAACGAGGACAGCACCGGGTTTCATCGACGAAATCAGCTCGGCATCCAGAGAGCCGCGTGTCTGCTCGGTGTAAGGTAACAGGCAGACCAGCACGTCGGAGGCCTGAAGCAGCATTGATCGATCGACACGAACGAGACCCAGCTCAAGTTCGATCTCCTGCGGCAGCGGCATCCGCCGGTGGTACAATACGGAGCAATCCCAGCCGCAAAGCCTGCGGGCGAGTTCAGCATCGATTTCGCCAAAGCCAAGAACCCCGACCGTCAGGCCGTGCAGACTGATTAGTCCTTCTCTGCGTGACCAGTTGTAGGCAAAGCTGTTTTCATCGGTCGTACGTCTCGGTCGTGCGCCGTTCGGCCCAATCGTCACCAGCCTCAAGCGCGACCTCACGGCATTCCATGACACGCCGTAGCAGGGCCAACATCTGCAGAACGACGAACTCCGCGACCCGAATCGGGCCCTCCTGGCTGCGACGACACACAATCACGCCATGCTCACGTGCGGCGGCAAGGTCGAGGTCGTGACTCATGCCATCCAGCCGAAGGATCAGCTTCAGATCCGGGGCCGCATCCATCAGCGATGCATTAACGGTCCCGCGCCGCTCCGAGATCAGGTAGTCGTCCTCGGCCAAGGCCGCGGCGAGCGTCTCGCGGTCCGTCTCCCGCAGCATGGCGACATTAAGACCATCCGGCGCCTTCGACAGCACATCGCGCTGATGGCGCTCATATCGTTCGATCATGAAGACGGCGCGCGCAGACAACCGTTCAGAAACGGTCGGGACGGAAGGCTTCGAGGTCGAGGCCGGGATCGCGCCCCGCAACCAGATCGGCGATGACAAGGCCGCAGCGGGCTGCCAGCGAGAGGCCGAGGTGCTGATGGCCAAAGTCGACCCACACATTGGAGAACTGCGGCATTGTCCCCAGCACCGGAAGATAGTCCGGCATGGTCGGACGGCGGCCCATCCACTTGGTGACCTCGGTCGCTTTCGAGGGGTCGAAGTCGCGCAGGGCCGATCGCCCGCGTTCCACGATCACATCGGCCCGCTTGTAGTTCGGCTCGGCATCGACGCCGGCCAGTTCGACCGTGCCCGCAAAGCGCACGCCTTCATCCATCTGGCTCAGTCCGAAGTGGTTCTCACCATGAATGAACGGGATCTTCAGGCCCGTGTGGACACCGTGAAACACGGTGTGATAGCCGCGTTCCGTGTCGAGCAGGAAACGCAACCCCATCATGGCCGCGATGCGGTGCGACCAAGCCCCGGCGGCAACGACCAGACGATCAATCGTGCGATCACCGCCCGAGGTCTCGAGCTCCGTCACCCGTCCGGCGCCATGGCGTACGCCGCCGACCTCGACCAACTCGATTGCACCACCCTCGGCGACGAACTGATCGGCGATGCCGCGGGTCAGCTTGTAGGGATTGATCGTGCTGTAGCAGTCGGTGAAATACGTGACGTGGCGGATGGCGTCCGCCATCGCCGGTTCGGCCTGACGGATCTGATCGCTACCGAGCTCGCTCGCCTCGACGCCGAGTTCCGCCAGCAGGCGCCGCTCTTCCGCGTCGCTCTCGTATCCCTGATCCGATTCATAGGCGATCATCATGCCGCGCTTGCGGATCAGATCGGCATTAGCCGTTCCCTTGGTCAGGGTGTCGAAGGACGTTGTCGTGCCGTCCAGCAGAGCATGAAAGGCGCGTGCGTTGCGCATGCGTGTGTCGCCGTTCGACGCCTTCAGGAACGCGATCATCCAGGGCATCAGGCTGGGCAGATAGCTCCAGCGCACCGTCAGCGGTGCCATGCCATTGAGCAACATGCCCGGCACGTCGCGAATCACGCCGGGCGCGGGCAGCGGCAAGGCGGAGCTCGTATCGCAGATCATCCCGGCATTACCGAAGGAGCAGTTCTCGCCGGGGCCATCACGATCGAGGATCGTGACGTCGTGTCCGTCGCGCAGCAGCGCAAGGCCAGCGCAGACCCCGACGATCCCGGCCCCGACGACCGTAACGTGATATCGCTCTGCCATTGATCTCCCCCGTAAGTTCCAACCGCCGTCAGGATCATACAGAGGCGGCCCCGTAATAAAGGGAGACCTTGTGTTTAGCTTCGGCGAAGAAGAGCCAGCGTTCGATCAGGGTCCCACCGAGGCTCGCACCGGCAGCCACCACGACCAGGATGGCACCGAACAACCCGCCTGCGAGCGCGCCGATCACAAGAAGAGTTGCGGGAACGACGATACCCGCGATCAGCGCAATACGGCGCAGCTTCTGCGCATGCTTGCGCCCGATGCGGAAGATCATCTCGCGCTGCAGATAGTTCTCGCTGCTGTGAGGCGCTTCGAGCAGATGGCCGCCCTTGACCCGACCGGCCATGCCCAGGGCAGATCCCAAGTCGCTCTCGCCGGGACGATCGGCATGCCGCCAGGCGCATGCCTTGGCCACGGCCGAACCCAGCAGCGCAACGAACGCGACGCCCAACGGAAAGCCCGAGACGATGCCGGTTGTCAGAGCCACCGCGGCACAGACGATCAGCGCGCCTCCGGCCAAGCCGATAGCGAGAAACGACGGCACGGTCCAGTGGTTCGACCAGGACGGCACGGTCCACAGCGAGCGATAGATCATCGCCGTACAGATCATCGTGACAACCGCGCACACAGCAGCGGCGAGACCGAACAGAACGAGCGTGCCGGTTTCCCCGCGCGACGCGATCCAGCCGCCGATGAAGATGAGGGCCGGCACGAAGGTGATGAAGGCCATGACACCCTCGCGCGACAGCCATGACGAACGCCACTGGCTGAGCGCGCGCCAAGCCCGTTCCGGGTGGCGCAGGTGGAAGGTCGACGACAGCAGGCCGGCGACGATCAGGGCCAGGCACAGCGCGCTGACGATGACAGCGAAGACCCTGCTTTCGGGCAGCTGGCGCAACGCGTTCAGTACCCCGATCCAGACCAGCGCGCCGTAGCCGGCACCCGACAGGCCTGTGAAGAGAACAATGGAGATCGCCGGATGCATCGCTCAGTCTGAAAGAACGCGATCGAGCCAGCCGAGGAATCCGTCTGGAGCTTCGTCGTTGCCCCCTGCGGTCATGGTGGCCGAAGGTGCGGCGTGACGGCTGCGCGGCGGCAGGTAGCGATTGACCGGCTCCGCACCGCTTTCGGGCATCAGGGTGACACCGCCGCGCTCGACCACCAGGCGCGAGACGTCCGAACTTGGATCGGCGAGATCGCCGAAATGCCGGGCCGAGGTCGGACAAGTACGCACGCAAGCCGGCACCCGGTCCTCCTCCACGAGGTCGGAGTTGTCGATGCGGTCGGCGCAGAGCGTGCACTTCTTCATCGTGCCCGTGCCGTCGTCCAATTCGCGCGCGCCGTAGGGGCACGCCCAAGCGCAAAGCCCGCAGCCGATGCAGAGATCTTCGTCGACCAGAACGATGCCGTCCTTGGCGCGCTTGTAGGACGCTCCGGTCGGACAGACGGTCACACAAGGCGCGTTGTCGCAATGCAGGCACGAACGCGGGAAGTGGAGCGTGAAACCGCCCTCCCCGTCGTCGACATCGAAGGCATGAATGCGGTTGAGCCAAGTGCCCTGAGCCTCCGCGCCATAGGGCGTCATGTCGCTCAGCGGTGCTGCCGTGCCTGTCGAGTTCCATGACTTGCAGGCCACGGCACAAGCATGGCAGCCCACGCAGATATCGAGGTCGATGACGAGACCGAGTTTCTTCTCCGTCGCGGTCGGCAGCGTGGTCATCGCACAGCCCCCACGATATGGGAGCCCTCATCGAGGCTCGACATCGCCGGTTCGCTCGGCCCGGCCTGAACCGCCGCACGCCGCACACGCACCGTGAGGTCGTACCAAGCAGCCTGGCCGGTTACGGGATCGGCGTTGGCATAGCGGTAGCCGTCCTCGCGGGCTGGCAGCAGGTCGTCGATCAGGTGGTTCAGCAGGAAGCCGTCAGTCGCTTCGGCCGCATCGCGCGCGAGCCCCCAGGCACCCGAGCGCTTGCCGATCGCGTTCCAGGTCCAGACCGTGTTTTGGTTGACGCCGTCGGCGATCGCGACCCTGGCCTTGATCTTGCCGTGACGGCTTTCGACCTCGGCCCACTCGCCGTCTGACAGGCCTTCCCGCTCGGCAACCGCGCGGCCGATGTAGAGCCTGTTGTAGCCGTGGATCTGGCGCAGCCAGGCATTCTGCGAACCCCAAGCGTGATACATCGCCATCGGTCGCTGGGTGATGGCGTGCAGCGGATACTCGACGCACTCCTGCTCGAAGGGCGCATACCAGAGCGGCAGGGGGTCACAGTAGGTCTCGATCCGTTCGCGTTCGCCTTGGGGCGGCACGTTAGGCGCGTGCCCGCGGGCGGCCAACCGGAACTTCTGCAGTTCCTCGCTGTAGAGCTGCAACGTGATCGGCGCATCGTGATCGATCAGGCCGAGTTCCACGGCCTCGGTGAGATAGCCGGCATTGGCGAACTTGAAGAACCGGTGACCCTCGCCCAGTTCGTGGCGCCAGTGACAGCCGTTGGCGATGTACGCATCGAGCTGGTTCGGATTGACGTCGCCTTTGCCCCAGTCGCCGCCGTTCGCGCCCCGCCAGCCGGCGAGCGAACCGACACGCGGCTTCCGTAGATGATTGACCAGATAATCGGAATAGCCGCCCGGATAGAGTGGCGACCCGTCCTCGGCCGTCAGCGCCGGAAACTCGAGGCGATGCCCGAGCTCTATAAGTACGTCCTGGAACGGCCTGACATTGCGCGACGGCACCGCAACCGGCTGTCGGATCGCATCAGCCGGCGCGTCGGGATCGCTGATGGGCCGGTCGAGCAGCGAGATGCAGTCCCAACGCTCCAGATAGGTCGTGTCGGGCAGCACGAGATCGGCATAGGCGACCATCTCCGACTGATAGGCATCAGCATAGATGATGTGCGGAATGCGGTAGTCGCCGGTTTCGGGGTCGACATCGGTCAGCATCTCTGCGGTGCCGGTGGTGTTCATCGCCGAGTTCCACGCCATGTTTGCCATGAACATGAAGAGCGTGTCGATCGGGTAGGGATAGGCCTTCCAAGCATTCGCGATGACCGAATGCATCATGCCGTGGATGGCGAGTGGCGCATCCCACGAATAGGCCTTGTCGATCCTGACCGGCGTGCCGTCCGCCTCAATCAGCAGGTCCTCGGGACCGCCCGGGAAACCCAGCGGCATGCCGGGCATGGCTTGACAGGCGACGATCTGGTCGGGCTTGCCGGTCGGCTTGGCCGGACACGGGATATGGCGCGGATAGGGCGGCCTGTAGCGATGACCGCCGGGCGTGTCGACGCTGCCGAGCAGAATCTGGAGGATGTGGATCGAGCGGCAGGTGTGAAAGCCGTTGGAATGGGCCGAGATGCCGCGCATGGCGTGCATGCTGATCGGTCGGCCGACCATGCGGTCGTGCTTGCGTCCCCAGCTGTCAGTCCACGGCTGCTCGATAACCACCTCGCGCTCGAACGCGGCTTCGGCCAACTCTGAGGCAATGCGGCCGATGTCATCGGCGGCGACGCCGGTCTGGTCCGCGACCGCCTCGGGGCTGTAGGCATCATCGAGGCATCGGCGCGCGATCAGCTCGAATGCGGGAACCGCCTTGCGGCCATCGCTCAGTTCAAACGTTCCCTTCAGCGCCGGCGTGGCGTCGGGATCGTCGAACGTCACAGCGGTTTTGCGCTTGCGGTCCCAGACCAGCGGGGTACCGCCGTCGTTGCGGACGATCAGGCCGTCATCGGCATCATCCGGGGCCTGGATGACGAGCTGCGGAGCGTTCGTGTAGCGGATCAGGTAGTCGACATCGACACGGCCGGTCCGCAGCAGTTCGTGGCACAGCGCCATAACCAGAAGCCCGTCGGTGCCCGGCGCGATTCCGATCCACTCGTCGGCAATCGCCGAGTAGCCGGTGCGAACGGGATTGACCGACAGCACCTTCACACCACGCGACTTGAGTTGGCCGAGGCCGATTTTCAGCGGGTTGCTGGCATGGTCCTCGGCCACGCCGAAGAGCATGAGATACTCGGTGCGTTCCCAGTCGGGTTCGCCGAACTCCCAGAACGAGCCGCCAGTCGTGTAGAGACCAGCCGCGGCCATGTTGACCGAGCAGAAGCCGCCGTGCGCGGCATAGTTGGGCGTGCCGAACTGCCCCGCCCACCAGCCGGTGAAGGCCTGGCTCTGGTCCCGGCCGGTGAACATGGCGAGCTTCTTGGGATTCTCGTCGCGGACGGGCTTGAGCCACGACACCGCAAGATCAAGCGCCTCGTCCCAAGAGATCGGCTCGAACCTGTTCTCGCCGCGCTTGCCGACGCGCTTCATCGGTGTCGTCAGGCGCGCCGGCGAGCGATGGTTCATCAGGCCCGCCGCCCCCTTGGCGCACAACACGCCCTTGTTGACGGGATGGTCGCTGTTGCCGTCGATGTAGACCGGCTCACCGTCCTTCTTGTGAACGCGGATGCCACAGCGGCAGGCGCACATGTAGCAGGTGGTGGTGACCACCTCGTCGGCGATCGGCGGCATCTCCGCGATGCGGCGTTCGAGGCGTCGGCGTTCGTCGGACAACCGGTGCTCCAGATCGTTCAAGCAGGGTGCCTGGAACGATTCGGGTCGGGCGACCTGCGGTCCAAGCGGCGGCAAGCGGCGGCAAGCGGCGGCAAGCGGCAGGTTGTCGTGAGATGCCCGCGTGATCAAGGGACCAAACCGTCCAGACGCACGAAACCGGTGTGTCAGGCCACCACGCGATTCGCGGGAAAGCGCACCGCAGCCCGGGTCCCCTCTCCTGCTGTGCTCTCCAGCGTCAGCGAACCGCCGTGCAGTTCGACCAACTGCTTGGTCAGCGGCAACCCGAGGCCGGTCCCCTTCCGCGTGCGCCCCGCACTGCCGAACTGGACGAAGGGTTCGAATGCGGTCTCAAGCTCCTCGGCGGTCATGCCGACGCCGCGGTCTTCGATGATCATCAGCGTGCCGACGGCATCGGCATTCACACTGACACGGACATGCCTTCTTCGCGTGAGGACTTGACCGCATTGGACAGCAGGTTGAGCACGATCTGGCGCACCCGTCACGCATCCACACGCGGCCGAACCGTACCGTCATCGACCTCGTTTTTGGGCGAAAATCTCGGATTCGAAACTCTCGAACCGCTCGTGCTCTTCCAGCAACCGCTTGAACTCGTCACGCCGCCTGTGACGCGTCGAGATCTAGATCGATGAAATGCTTGTAACCGGGATAG